>JBCAXI010000069.1:0-10523 GCA_038534175.1 Planctomycetota bacterium
CGTCGCCTGCGACCCGAGGGATCTGAGCGAGGTTGTGGCGCCCGTGCTCGATAACGCGGGCGAGTGCTTCGCGGTGCTCGATCTCGACAGCTTCGACAAGGCGTCCTTCAACGAAGAAGACGTCATTGGTCTGATCGAGGTGCTGATCGCCTCGGGCCTGACCACACGCGGCGATCTAGAGATCGTGCGGTACTAGAACGGCACGCTCGACGCGATGCGCACCCGATCGCCCGACACGGGATCCGTGAACGTCAGTTGTTCCGCGTGCAGCATGAGACGCGCCGCCGATGGCGTGTCGCGCTGGCTGTAAAGGTTGTCGCCGACGATTGGACTGTGGAGCCCGCCCGGGCGGGGGGCGCCGTTGTGGACGATGGTCGCGCGCGCGGCCGCGTGCACCCGCAGCTGGTGCGATCGGCCTGTGATCGGCTCAAACTCGACACGCGTGACGCGTCCGAGGGTGCCGCACGTGGCGCACTCGAGCACCCGATAGCGGGTCTGCGCGGGTTTGCCCTGGTCGAAGTCGACGATCTGGTACGGGCGGTTGGTGAGATCGGGGCGGAGCGGCAGCTCGATCACGCCCGCGTCGCGGTCGAGGTGGCCGTGGAGCAGCGCGACGTACCGCTTGGCGACCTCGCGATCTTGGAACTGGATGGACAGCGCGCGATGCGTGGGCTCGTCGAGCGCCATGAGCAGGACGCCCGAGGTGTCCATGTCGAGGCGGTGGACGGTGATGGCGCCCCGAGCGTTGGGGTAGAGCTCTTGGAGCCGGGCCCGGGCGTTGTCCTGGCTGTCCGGACCGACGCCGGGGACCGAGCAGAGACCGCTGGGCTTGTCGATCGCGACCCAGCGGTCGGTCGCCTTGAGGATGGTGAGCTCGGGTGGCACATGAATTGGTAGGAGCCAGATGTAGTCTTTGTGGATGGCCGCCCCGGATGACTTCGGGCTCTCGCCCGCGCAGACCCTGGCCTTCACGAGCGACGTGGAGGCCTCGTCGTGGCACCGCGCGTTCTGGGCGACGTGGCAGGAGCGGGTCGATCTGATCCGCCCGCGATTGAATGAGTGGCACGGGGAGGTCGACCCGGGCGACTCCACCGCGACCCACCAGATCGAGAGCGTGGGCCACGTGCGCATCGGCTGCCGCGTCGTGGAGCCCAAGGCGCGCCCGGTCGAGGCGGTCCTGATCGCCGGCCATGGCTACGGCGTGAAGGACCCGCTCGAGCGCGTCGCGCATCGCTGGCGATCGATCGCGGAGCGCGGCGTAGCGGTCGTGCTCGTGCGCGCCCGCGGGTTCCCCGGCTCGCAACGCGACACCGGCGATCTGACAGGGCGGACCGATCCGAGACGGGTGCCGCACGGATGGGTGTGCTATGGGCTTGACGCGGAGGTGCGCGAGGCGCGCGACGCGATGGCGTGGGTGCTGCCGCAGGCGGTGGCCGATGTGGTGCTCTCCTGCCGGGCGTCGCGGGCTCGTTACGGCGCGCGCACGCCCGTGTACCTGCACGGGGAGTCGTTCAGCGGCGGGCTGGCGGCCATCGCGGCCGCGCGGCTCGGGCGATCCGATCCCATCGAGCGCTTCGTGCTCGCGTTGCCGACGTTCGGTGATTGGCCTTGGCGTCTCGATCGCAGGTACGGGCCGGAGTCGGCGAGCGGCGCCCAGATCGCACGATTCATGGTTGACCACGCCCGACACGAGGACGCGATCCGAGAGGTGCTCCTGCTGTGCGACGCGACGGTGCACGCGCGGCGCGTGACCACCGCGACGCTCACCAAGCTCGCCGAACGCGATGATGTGGTGCCCGCCCCCACTGCCGCGGCCGTAGTAAACGGACTCTCGACCGAACCCGAGAAACTCTGGCGGTTCGTGACGCCGTTCGGACATCACGACGGCGGACTGAGCGACACGCGTCGGCACGCGCTGTTCTGGCGCGCCATGGAGGACTTTCTTGATCCGGGCATGGAGCCGGCGTCGGCGATGCGCGCGTGGCGCGACGTGATGCGCTCGGGCGAGCGGACGCCTGACGGGGGCGATCCGCTCGCGGAGGACCCGACGGGCGAGAGCGACGATGAGCAACCCAAGCCGATCGGTGGCGATGCGCTCTTTGGCAGTGACGCCTCACCCGACGCGTGGGACGCGGCCCTGGTGCGGGCGTACGAGGCGGGCGGGAGGACGCTCGACGACCTGCCCTACACGCCCGAGTTCGAGGCGATCTATCAGGCGATCGGCGGGGAGGGCTCGAACCGAATGCGAGACGTGGTTTTCCGGCGGCTTCACAACCTGAGGAAGGCGGGGCGGCTGCCGCGGCTGGGGCGGGCCGCGACGGCGCCCGTGAAGCTGCAACCCGATGAGGAGGCGCGGCTGGCGAGCATCGTCGCATCGGAGGTTGGGAGCCTCGGGCAGCGGGACAGGCTGCCGTACACCTACGGGTTCGAGCGGGTGTCGGCGTCGCTGGCGGGGGCGATCGGGCGCGAGCTGGCGCCGCACGATCTCTGGCGTTTGATCTGCAAGATTGCCAAGTAGATCGCGCACGGCTCTGGGTGATGTGCGACAATGGTCCTCCCACTGGAAGGAGCAGCATGGTCCGTTCACTCGAGGTGCTGACGCGGGGGCTGATCGATTACGCGGGCCTGTTCCCGCCGGCGAAGCTTGAAATGTCGCCCGCGGTCGAGCATTACGCGCGGTATCTCCAGAGCGAGCACCAGGCAATGCTGGGCCGGTTCATCTGCCCGGCGTCGCGGCTTGAGGAGCTCAGCTCGGCCGCGGCGGCGCTCATGCCGGGCACGTACGCGACCAGCGGCTACCGCGAGTTCGCCGACGTGAGCGACGCGTGGCGCCTGTCGGTGGTCGCGGACCTTGGGGTGGTCGAGTCGATCGAGGCGGCCGACGCGTTCGGCGCGCGTCACGCCGACGAGGCCGGCGGGCGGGCCAAGGTCGACGCGATCGAGGCGCGCGTGCCCAGCACGGACATCGACGAGGCGATCGACGAGCTGCCCGACGACTGGGGTGGGTTCTTCGAGATGCCCTGGGACAAGGACCCGCGCGGCTTCGTGACCGCGCTCGCGGGCGACGAGGGGTGCGGCGCCAAGATTCGCTGCGGGGGTGTCACGCCGGATCTGATCCCGCCCGCCGAGAAGATCGCCGACTTTCTTGTGGCGGCGGCCGCGGCGGGCATCGCCTTCAAGGCGACCGCGGGGCTGCATCACCCTGTGCGGGCCGAGCACGCGCTGAGCTACGAGAACGACGCGCCGCGTGCGGTGATGCACGGGTTCTTGAATGTGTTTCTCGGCGCCGCGATGGCGCGTCGGGGCGCCGACCACGCCGCGCTCATGCGGATCCTGACCGAGGACGATCCCGCGGCGTTCTCCTTTGATGACGACGGCGCGCACTGGCGCGACACGTCGCTCTCCACGGACGAGATCGCGGAGACGCGCTCGCGCTTCGCGTTGTCGTACGGCTCGTGCTCGTTCGAGGAGCCCATCGACGACCTCAAGACGCACGGCTGGATGTAGGCCCATGCTTGTACTCAGGCCCCGGTTGGACGAAAGAAAGAAACACCGATATGACGCATGAGATCGACGCGACCAACGACCCCAAGCTCACCTCGTGGGTCGCCAGCGCCAACCAGCCAGGGACGGACTTCCCGATCCAGAACCTCCCGTTCGGCGTGTTTAGCCGAACGGAGGAGGAGCACCCGCGCATTGGCGTGGCGATCGGCGACTCGGTGCTGGACCTCGAGGTGTGCGTGAACGCGGGGCTCTTCGACCCGGACACCCTGGACGACAACGGCGAGGACGAACAGCACGTGCACGGCGGCGAGCTCGACGATGAGGTCACCATCGCGCTCTCGCTCGACTCGCTCAACTTCTTCATGAGCCTCGGGCCGAGCGCCTGGAAGCACGCTCGCTCCAGGATCAGCGAGCTGCTCCGCTCGGACAACGACGAGTTGCAAGGGCACGGCGCGCTGCGCGAGCACGCCCTCGTGCGGATGGACGAGGTGGACCTGCACCTGCCGTGCGAGGTCGGGGACTACACCGACTTCTACGCCTCGGTGCACCACGCGACGAACGTGGGCAGCATGTTCCGCCCGGACAATCCGCTGCTGCCGAATTACAAGCACATCCCCGTCGGCTATCACGGCCGAGCCTCGAGCGTGATGCTCGGGGGCGAGCCGGTGCGTCGCCCGTGCGGGCAGACCATCGCGGGCGAGGGCGAGTCGCCGACATTCGGGGCGTGCCGATTGCTCGACTACGAGTTCGAGATCGGCGCGTTTCTGGGTGGCCCGCTGAACGAACTAGGTGAGCGCATCGAGATCGGCGACGCCGAGCGATCGCTGTTCGGCCTGGCTGTGGTGAACGACTGGTCGGCGCGGGACATGCAGAAGTGGGAGTACCAGCCGCTGGGCCCGTTCCTCGCCAAGAGCTTCGCGACGTCGGTCTCGCCCTGGATCGTGACGATGGACGCGCTGGCGCCGTTCCGATGCGGCGCGTTCGAGCGCCCCGAGGGCGACCCGCGTCCGCTTGATTACCTGTGGAACGAGCACGACCAGCGCCACGGCGGCGTGGACCTGACGTGCGAGGCGTACCTCGTCACGCCCGGCATGCGCGAGCGCGGGGAGACGCCCTTCCGCGTGAGCCGCGGGTCGTTCCGGCACATGTACTGGACGCTGGCGCAGATGCTCACGCACCACGCGTCCAACGGCTGCCCGATGGCGCCGGGCGACCTGATCGCCAGCGGCACCGTCTCGGGTCCGGAGAAAGCTTCGCGCGGCTGCCTGCTCGAGCGGACGTGGCGCGGGACCGAGCCGCTCGAGCTCCCGGGCGGCGAGACGCGCAAGTTCCTGCAGGACGGCGACGAGGTGATCCTCACGGCGTACGCGGAGCGCGAGGGATACCAGCGGATCGGTTTCGGTGCGTGCCGTGGCGTGGTGATGGCGGCGGAGGCCTAGCGGAACAGCACGAGGCTCGCGGTGTGCCCATGGAGAAACGACTGCCCGCCGATGGGCCCGATCTCGCCCGCGGCGAAGCAGCCGGCGAGCGGGATCGGCTGCCGCGCGGTGGGCGTCTCGGCGTAGGGCTTGCCGGCCTTGGCGAGGCGTTCGCCTGCCTCGGGCGGGCTGAAGGCGCGCGTGATCGCGGCGGCGTCGTGGTGTGGCGCATCGAAGAGACTGGCGCCGCGGCCATTGCAGGTGAATAGCAGCGCGCCCGCGGGTGGCCCGTGGAGCTTCTGCCCGTCGAGCAGGAGCGCGAGATCCTCGGTCGCGGTGTTGGCGTCGCGCAGGTGGAGTCGCACGGTCTGCCCGACTTTCACGACGTCGCCGACCGCGATGGTGCCGCTGTTGGGCTCGGCACCCACGACGGCACGGATGAGATAGTCCCCGCGTCCGAATCGCTCCTTGTACTCGTTGATCACGCGGCCGAGAAAGAGGCCTTTCTGGAGTTGGACACGGTCTTCCTGCGGCAGCGACTCGAGCACCTCTTGGACGACCTCGAGCGCGTTGCGCCCGCCGAGTTGTTGGATGGCGTTGCCGCGGGCCTTGGTGATGACGAGATCGGGGCCGACGGGACGGCAGCCCTGGCTGACCACGGTGTCCACGCGCAGCCCGGGGGGCGCGGCGTCTGCACGCTGGCGGAGCGTGACGCCGACGAGGCCAGCGTGACGGGCTTCGTCGTTGAGGATGAGGACGTTGCCGCCCGGCTTTTGGGCCGCGGAGGCCATCGCGCCGACGAGCGGCGGCGGCGGCTCGCAGCACGCGTTGAGCGAGGGGAGCAGCTTCACAACCGGCACTGAAAACGGATCGATGAACGTGACGACGCAGCGCGCGTGCCGGTCGAGCGCGAGCGCGTCGGCCAAGGCCGGGTGGTCCTGCTCGGGGCGGGCCGGCAGGTCGTCGTCGGTGAACGGGTGGACCTCGAGCCCGTCGGCGTGCAGCGCCCAGGCGGCCAGCGCGGGCTGGTGCTCGGCCTCGGTGGCACCGGCGAGCACGGACTCGGCGGTCACGGCGAGGATCGCCTCGGACTCGACGCGGGCCGCGAGCCGCGCGGCGATGTCGGTCGCCCGCCCGGCGTGCTCGGCGGCGACGAACAGGGTGAGCAGGCTCGGCTCGAGCCCGTCGAGATCGGCGGCCAGAACGTCGGCGAGGCGATCGGCCGCGGCAAGCGGCTCCTCGTCGATGGCGAGCGCGGCGGCGCATCGCGTGGCGCTCGTCGGAATCGTGGACACGCGTGCAGTGTACGGGGTCAAAGGGTGCATCCCGAGGCTATCCCACACGCCCCGCTCGCCGATGCCCCCAGGCCAACCTGTGGGTACCGGCTGATGGAGACCGGATCGTGATGCAATGATGTGTCGGGGTCAACGCGGGGCACAGGCTGGGCCGAAAGGGGCTGCGATGCGTGCGGGCGTGGTGTTGCTGGTGTACGCCGGACTGCTGCTGCTGGGCGGGATGATCGCGTTCGGCATGGCCCCACCGGGGGCGAACGCGATGACCGCGTTGATCGTTCCGGGGGTGTGCGCGGTGTTGATCGACGTCTGCGGCGTGCTGGTGATCGTGGGCGCAGCGAGACGCCGACGGGCGCTGGTCATGATCGGCGCGCACGCGGGGCTGGTGCTCTCGCTGCTGTTCAGCGTCGCGTTCGCGATGCAGGGATGGACTCGGCTGGGTCAGGCGCGCGAGCGTGCCGAGGCCGTGGAGCGGTACGAGGCGGGCGAGCTCTCGGGCGCCGCGGCAACCGACGCGGGCCTGAGCGCGTTCCTCGAGGCCCAAGACCTGCCGGCGCACGACACGATGTACCTCGCGGTGATTCTGCTCAGCCTCGCGGCGATCAGTGTGCTGGCGTTTGTCGCGTTGGTCCTGTCGCGGCCGAAGCCCGGCGCGGCTTAGCGGCGTTCGAGCACGCGGAACGTGTCCGCATCGATCACGCGGACCTGGCTGCCCTGGGCCAGGCGTGCCACGCCCTCGACCTCGACGATGCTGCCGAGGCTCGAGGCGAGACCCGCGGCGGCGTCCGGTTCGAGGTACGCGAGCGTGCGTGCGCCCGCCGATGAGCCGTCGACCTCGGGGGCGATGAGCCGGTACAGCAACGGAAGCCCCTGGCCGTTGTAGATCAGGCTGGGCGCCAGCTGGCCCCGGACCGAGATGCGGATGTCGGTCGGAATCGCACGCGTGGTCGGCGCGGGTGTCGCGGGGATGTCGGCGGCGATGCGCGGCGCGTCGAGCCCGGTCGAGGGATTCTCGCGGGTGTCACGCAGCGCCAGCAGGCGATCCCTGAAGTCCTCACGCAGCTCGAGGAGCTGGATGCGATGGCCGATGCGCTCGGCCCGACGCCGATCGGCGGGCGAGTCGCTCAGCCGACCGAGCATGTCGCGATACGCCTCGAGCAACGGCGTTACGACCGTTGTCTCGACCGGCTGGCCCTGCAACGCCATGAACGACTGCTCGAGCTCGGCCAACGTGGGCTGTCGCGGCGCACTCGCGACGGACGTCTCGTCACCGGGCGGCGCGTTGACCGAATCAGAAGCAGCCGAATCGATGCCTGTCGCGTCGGCAATCGTCGGCTCCATCGAGGCCTGGGAGGCCTCGGCTGGCGGTGAGGTCATCGTCGCTGGCGGGGCCTGGGTGATGGTCGAGCCGCTGTTGTCGGCGGGCGTCGTGATGAACGCGTTGTTCACCGGCGCGGGCGTTGAAGACGCGGCTGGAGCCGGTGTGGGGATCGAGCCGGTCGCGATCGCATCGGAGGCCTGGTCCGTCGCCTGGTCCATGGCCCGGCCGGTGGCTTGATCGATGACTGCGTTGGTCGGTGAACTGGTGGCGTCACTGCCGGCGATCGTCGTGGCGTCGATCGGCGCGGGGGCCGACGGCGTGCGATCGGCGACGGGCGGGATCTCGACCGGCGCGCTCCGCGGCGTTTGGATCGGGGTCTCGGGAATCTCGGGCTGGGCGTTGGCCGCTTCACGCAGCGCACGGTCGATCTGGGCGCGGGTCGCCGCGGCCGTCAGCCGCTGGGCCACAAATCCGGAGGCGTCCGACGGCGCGGGCACGCGAAAGCCCGCCACGTTGCCGTCGGGGCCCACGACCTCCTCGATGATCGGCAGACGCGTGCCAGCGGGCAACGGCTCATCGAGCAGCGACTTCCAGGACCCGTTGAATCCCGCGGAGAGGTTGGCGGCCCGCAGCTTGCGGGGCTTGTTCAGCACGGCCTCATTGCCTTGCCGGTCGGCGTCGCGCGCCCGGACGAACGCGGTCTGGCTCGACGGGTAGGCCACTCGGAGCCAGCCGTTCTCCTCGTCGAGCACACGGAGCACCTCGCCCGGCTTGAGATCGGCGACGCGATAGAAGCGCTCGAGGTCACCCGATCGGAGCGGCGCGGTGTCGGCGGTGACCACGACGTAGCGAGCCGGCGCCTGCGCGTGGGCGATGGACAGCGACGCCGAGCCGAGGGCGGCAAGCATGGCAACAAACAAACGGGCACGCGGCATGCGGGCGACCTCCGGTGTGGCTGGCCCGAGGTCTCGACGCTTGGTCCGGGCGACGACACGTCTCGGGCGGGTATGCTCCCGGCACTCGCGGCGGATCGCGGGGATCACGCCGCGGCAAGGCCGGGCCTCGAACGCACGAGTGTACGGGGTTGGCGGCTGCGGCGGATGGTCCGAATGGGGTGTTGTTCCGAACTGGGATGGCCCGATTGAGACGGTGGGTTTGGGGCCGGGGTTTGGGGCCGGGGTTTGGGGCCGGGGTTTGGGGCCGGGGGTTGGGAGCTGGGGTTTTGGGGCTGGCGAGTTGGGACGCGGCGGGGGCGTGCGTGCACTGATGGGCGCGTGCGTTCGCGACGCCAAAGGCGGATGGGAACCGACGTGCAGCAGGCAGGACGCGACGAACAGGCCACCGATCGGCGCTTTGGCGGGTTTTTGGATGGGAGTTCGTGTGCGGGTGGGAGCCCGGCGCGACGCTTCCCGACGACTCTGGGGATGAGGGTTGGGCTGAAGTTGGGCGTGGGGCTGGCCGCCGCGATGGTGACGGCCGCGGGATGCGCCTCGCCGCTCGCCTCTTCCTCGCAGGACGACCTCCGGCGATCGGTGCTGGAGTCCGCCCGGCGCGATCTGGCCGAGGCCTCGGAGTACCCCGAGGTGCGCCAGACCGAGCGGGCCGACCCGAGCGTGCCCGATCGCCTGCCGCCGCGCGTGCTCGATGAGCTCAACCGCATGGCGGGGCCCGAGGCGTACCTGGACATGGGCGCGGCGTTGCCCCCGGGCACGCAAGACCTGCTCGGGCGACCGCAGCAGACCGTCTCGCTGGACCTGCAGCGCGCGGTGCGGACCGCGGTTGGGCGCAACCTTGACATCGAGTTTGCCCGGCTCGAGCCGGCGATTGGCGAGTCCAACGTCGTGCAGGCCAACGCGGCGTTCGACTGGGTCTTCTTCCAGAACCTCGAGTGGGCCAACACCGACAACCAGGCGCAGGCGCAGACCGCGTTCTTCTCGGCCTTCGACGCGCGCCAGACGCTGACCTCGACCACCGGCCTGCAGAAGGCGCTGACGAGTGGCGGCGCCATCACGCTCGAGCAGCAGCTCTCGTATATCGACAACTACACCATCGAGGGCACCGAGTTCACGCCCGATCCCGCGTTCGACCTCACGCTGCGGGCCCAGCTCGACCAGCCCCTGCTGCGCGACTTCGGCTCCGACTTCGCGCTCGCGCAGGTGCGGCTCAACCGCAACGCCGAGCGCGACTCGATCGCCGGGCTCCGCGCGACGCTGCTGGACACGATCCTGAACACGGAGGTCGCGTACTGGGATCTGTGGCAGGCGCACCGCAACGTGCTGATTATCCGCGAGCTGCTGGGCCGGGGCGAGACGGTGCGCGACCAGGTCGAAGAGCGCCGCATCATCGACGCGACGCCCGCGCAGATCGCCGACGCGACAGCGCGCGTGGAGGACCGCAAGCGCCTGCTGCTGGAGGCGGAGAACAACCTCCGCGCCGCGTCGGACCAGCTCAAGCTGCTCATCAATGATCCTCAGCTCGATGTGGGCACCGAGCTGGTGCTGCTGCCCCTCGACAACGCGGTGGACGAGGCGATCTTCTTCAGCAAGATCGACGCGCTCTCGAACGCGATCGGCAAACGCCCCGAGGTCCAGCAGGCGATCTTGAGCATGGACAACACCGCGATCAACCAGGACGTGGCGCAGAACCAGCGGCTGCCACAGCTCGATCTGCGGGCCGAGATCCGCTACAACGCGCTCGAGGACGGCTTCGACGAGACGTACGCCGAGGCGTTCGACGGCGAGCTGATCGACTACCTCGTGGGCATGTTCTACGAGCAGCCGATCGGCAACCGGGCGGCGGAGGCGGAGTTCCGCCAGCGGCGCCTCGAGCGGATGCAGGCGGGCATCAGTTACCGAAACACGATCCGCAATGTGGTCTTTGAAGTGGAGCGGGCGCTCGACGACGTCGTGACGTTCTACCGATTGGTCGAGCAGACGCGCGACGCGCGGCTCGCGGCGACCGAGGTGCTCCGCGCGTTGCTGGTCGAGA
>JBCAXI010000070.1:0-10486 GCA_038534175.1 Planctomycetota bacterium
CATGCCCCGCACGCGCCACGCACGCTACGTTGACGCGGCGACGGGCGAACCGGTTGAAACCCCGTTTGACGTCGGGGCGTGGGATCGGTTTGGCTGGGGGCTGCTGGATCCCGACGAAGCGAGACATCTCGAGCGATTGCTCCCCGAAGTATCCGACGCGGAGGCTCGGCGACGGATCGCTCGCGACCACACCGCGAAATGCCTGCGAAGAGCGCAGCAGCTGCACGAGGCGCTCGACCGCCCCGCGACGCCGCCCGGCTCGGTGCAGTTGCATCTCATCGCAGGCGACGCCGAGGCGACCGAGTCGGCGGTCTCGATCGACGCGGAGACGGGACGCGTTCGAGTCGCTCAGCTGGAGCCCGGCGACGGCACGGTGACCCGTACCAGCGCACTGATGGACGAGCGCCTCGGTCGGCCTTGGGTTCCCCGCTTGCGATCGCCGATCGCGTGGAACAACGTGATGTTCCTGTTCCAGGACCACCTTGGGCTCACGAAGGATCCGACGTTCGCGGACAACGTGCTGTATCTGCTGCTCGAGCGCCCGCGCGATCATCGCGAAGCGATGCCGTCGAGGAACGATTCGGGCACATGAGACTGGACCGGCGTCCTGGAGACTGAGTGTGGAAGTCGTGCGTTCGTTGATGATGTTGCTGGGTGTGTATCTGGGGCTGGGCGTTCTCTTCGGCCTGGTATTCGTCATGCTCGGCGCCGGACGACTCGACCCGCACGCGCGGAGGGCGCCGCTGGTGTTCCGACTGCTGATCTTGCCGGGGTCGGCGGCGTTGTGGCCGCTGCTCGCGCGTCGATGGGCTCGCGCCGCATCGGAGGCCGCCGAGGCCGAGTCCAACACCCGCTCGACGGAGGCTGCCCCGTGACACGATCGCAGCGTCGCGTGCATCTCGTGGTCTGGCTAACGCTGCCCGTGGTGCTGCTCGGCCTGATCGGCTGGGCGGCCTCGGTGCGCCCGAGCGTCGCGCCCCCACCGAACGGAGCGACCCCGTGAGCGGCACGCACACCTGGGTCAAGTGGAACAAAGCCAAGCTGGCGTATGACGCGGTCGTGCTCGCAGGTATCGTCGCGTTCATCGCGGTGTTTATCGCGGTGGGCATCGCGACGCCCGCCGGGGGCAACGCGCACGACCCGATGATTCTGCTCATCCGCGCCACGGCGTTCGCGGCGATCACGCTGCTTCATGTCGTGCTCTGTATCGGACCGCTGGTCCGTCTCTGGCCCGCCGCGGCGCCACTGCTGTACAACCGGCGCCATCTCGGCGTGACCACGTTCGTCGTGTCACTCGCGCACGCCGCGCTTGTGCTGCTGTACTACGGGGGCTTCGGCGCCCAATCGCCCGGCGAGGCCGTGATCGCCGCTCCGGTCGCGGGCTCCGGACCCGGCGGTTTCCCGTTTGAGGCTTTAGGATTCGGGGGGCTCGTGCTCCTGTTTGTGCTCGCTGCGACGAGCCATGACTTCTGGAACTTTGCGCTTGGGCCGAGGCTATGGAAGGCCCTGCACATGCTGGTGTACGCGGCATACGCCCTCGTGATTGCCCACGTTGCGCTCGGGGCATTGCAGAGCGAACGCGATGGGCTCCACGTCATGTTGCTCGGCGCCGGCGTCGCATTTGTTGGGGGTTTGCACATCGCCGCGGGTCTGCGCGAGGCGCGGCGAGCGCGCGGCGCGGTCTCGCCCGAGCCCGATACCGATGGATGGATCGATGCGGGACTCGCCGACGACATCCCGCTCGACGGCGCCCGCACCCTGCCCACGCCGCGCGGCGAGCGGATCGCGGTGTTTCGCTTTCGCGAAGGCGGCGACGAGCGAGTCGGCGCGATGTCGAACGCCTGCGCACACCAAGGCGGACCGCTGGGCGAGGGACGCGTGATCGATGGATGTCTGACGTGCCCATGGCACGGCTGGCAGTACGAGCCCGAGACGGGGCACTCGCCGCCGCCGTACGCCGAGCGTGTCCCCACGCACGAGGTTCGCGTCGAGGGCCGACGGGTGTTCGTGCGATCGACGCCGCGTCAGACCGATCAGCCAGCGGGGTGCGCACGGATCGGGGGCGATCATGGCTGAGCCTGGCTCACCGGGATGGTCCGGACCGGCGTCTTCGGATGAGATGTACGTGGGCTATCTGCCGACACCAGAGGGGCATCGCCGCGCGACTCGCCTGGCGGCCGCCGTGCTGCTGTGCATCGCGGTGTGCGTCGCCGCGGCAAGCGCTTGGCGCCTGCGCGATCCCGGGCCGGCGGTGTGGGATCTGTCGACACGCGTGACCGAGCGCGGCCTGCTCCGCCTGGCGCCGTACCCGCACCTCGTGATCGGCGAGGAGCGCGTGTTACTCGGTGAGGAGTTCAAGTTCGGCGTGCAAGCTCGGCTCGAGCGCCTCGCGTCGGGCGCGACGTGGGCCGCTTCGGCGGATGATCTCGAAGGCACGGTCGTACAAGTGAGCGGCTGGGTCATGACGCGCGGCGTTCGACGAATGATCGCGCTCGATCCGGGCGCGATTGGCATGGAATTGATCGATCCGCCCACCGGCGTGATCGGGGCCGAGGCCGCGATGGGCGCCGGTGTCGAGCGAGACGTCACACTGACCGGCGAGTTGCTGGACGGCAAGTGCTATCTGGGCGCCATGAAACCTGGCGACGGCGCCGCCCATCGCGCCTGCGCGATGCTGTGCATCCGCGGCGGACTGCCCGCGCTCTTCATCGCCGACAGCGGCGACGAGCGCGGACGGGTCTACTGGGCCACGGGGGGTCTCGGGCAGGGTCTCGGTGAGGACCTCGTGCCGTTGGTCGCTCGGCGCGTTCAGGTGCGGGGACGAGAGCGCACTCTCGGTCAGGAAACCGTCCTATTCATCGAGTCGGCAACACCGATTCGCTGACCGCCTCACGCCGCATCCGCTCGGCGAACCAACGCGTCGGGCTTGGGGTGCCGTCGCTCTCCAGCACACGACGCACGAGCGCGTCGGCCTCCATCACACGGTCGTGCATCGCCTCATACCCCGCCAACGCGAGCCTGGCGGCGCTGCGCTCGTGCGCCGCGAGGCCGGCATCGTCCGAGAGACGCTCCAAGGTGGCCAGCGCCGTGTCTTGACCATCGGGGTCTTCTCGAAGAATCGCCGCACGAAGATCGAGGACCGCTCGGACGCGCTCGTGCCCGCTTGCCGATGCGTCCGATCGGGTGAGCAACCGATCGGCACGGGCGTGGAGATCGAGATCCGTGAATGTCGCGGCGATGGAGATCCGCACGCTATCGGGCATCGCGGACTCGAGGTCGAGCGCTCCGGCGCTCTCCAACGAAGCGACCAACGCCTCGGCCTTTCCTCTTCGCAATCGCATGAGGACGGGCCCACCGCTGGCCGCGCCAGCGTGGGACGGCGCGACCCGCATCTGCGCGCGCGGGCCCGGAGCGCCGGGCAAATCCGAGTACTGGAACAGCAACGCCTCATCTTGGAGGCCACGGAGCTCGGCGCCCCGCCACCCGACCAGATCGAGCCGCCGCGCGTGCGCGAGCGCGGATTGCAGCGAGGCCCAATCGCCCGATCGCGGCGCCGCGGTGGCGATCTCCATCGCCCGCTCGTACGCGCGATTCGCGCTGGACAGCGCCCACGTCGCGCCGCTGCCCAAGAGCAACACGGCGCCCGTGGCCAACGCGACCGAGGTGCGTCGTTGTCGGCGTCGCAAAAATCGATCGACGCGATACACCCATCGTCGCCCGGGGCGATCGCGTAGCGGCCCGTGCAAGTAGCTCGGCACCAGCTCTTGGTCGAGGAACGCCTCGATGTCGTCGGCGAGCGCGTGCGCGGTCGCGTGCCGTCGAATCGGGTCGGCGTGGATCGCCTTGTTGACCACGGCGGCCAGCGCCGGTGTTGCGGCCGAGATGGCACTGACCGAGAGCCCACGCGACCATCGACGCTTGGCGCCACCGGTCACCGTGGTCGTGTCGCCCGTGGCGAGCCATCGCAGCAGTGCGCCGAGGGCGTAGAGATCGCTCTGGACCGTGGGGCGCGCGCCGATGTTGGCCAGCTCGGGCGCCGCGCAGATCATCGCGTTGGGATCGGACGCCCGTCCGACCCGCCCGATCTCCAGCCCAAACCCCACGACAGCAAGCTCGGGCACGCCGTCGTCGTCCGTCCGCGCGTCGTCGACCAGGATCGCGCTCGGCCTGAGATTGCGGTGCAGCACGCGGGCGCCGTGGGCCACGCCGATCGCACGGCACGCCTTCGCGAACACGCGCAGCCCCGTCTCCCACTTCGGGTTGCTCGTGGTGAGCCACTCGTCCAGCGGAAGCCCGTCGAGCAACGCGGTGACGACGAACGGCTCGGGGCCGGTGAGGCCCGACGTGTCGAGCACACGCTCGAGCGATGGGTGATCGATCTCGGCGAGGCGTTTGATCTCGGTTCGTCGCAGCCGCGGGCTCAGGCCATCACGCCGAACGAGCTCGATGCGACGCACCGCGACCTTTGCGCGCGTCTCCTGGTCCACCGCTCGGTACGTCACGCCGACGATGCTCTCGCCAAGAATCTCGGTGAGCAGGTATCGGCCATCCAGCAAGAACGGCAGATCGCCGACGCCACCCTCTTCGGCATCGCCGAGCTGGGCCGCGGCGTCGACCGCGGCGCCCCAGTCGATCTCGCTCGGACCTCCGAACGCCTCGCCCAGCAGCTTGTGCGCGGCGCTGGAAGCGGCCTCCTCGCTCGAATCGGCCTCGGCCTTCGCGTCCTCGCGATCGGCCTCGAGCATCTCGTCCAGCATCGCCCGCACCGGCGGCGCCAGCCCGGCCGACTCGATCTCAGACACCGCCTGCTCCGGCGGCAGCTCCCGCACGCGGTGGAACAACGCCTCCATGGCCTCGAAGTCGTTGGCGTCGATCATCATGGCGCCGATCGGCATCGCCTCACACGCGAGGCGGCGACGACGCGCCCCTCACGCCCGAGCCCCACTTCCATCCTCACCCGTTCGACTCACGCGTCACGCGGCTCGCCAGCCACGCCTTGGCGAACCGCCAGTCCCGCTCCACGGTCGGCAGCGACACTCCCACCAGCTCCGCCACTCTGGGCAAGGACATGCCCGCGACCGTGTGCAGCACGCAGACCTCCGCCTTGCGCGGGTCCAGCTCGTGCAGCTCGGCCAGGGCGTCGCGCACGTCGGCGCCCATCGTCGCGGTCGTGTGCAGGGGCGTGTCGGCCTCGACGGCGTCGCGGTTCTCGTCGATGGAGACGCCGCGGTTGCCGCCGCCGCGCTTCTGGGCCATCCGCGAGCGCTGGTAGTCGGTGATCATGCGCAGGATCATGCGCGTCGCGATGGCGAAGAAGTGCTCGGAGTTCTGGAACGTGACGTGCTGGCGCTTGAGCTCCATGAGCGCGTCGTCGGCGAGCATGGTGGGCTGGAGCGTGAGCTGGTCGATCCGCTCGCCGAAGCGGTTGCGCATGCGTCGGCGGGCGACGCCGCGGAGGTCCTCGTAGACCAGCTCGATCAGGTCGGCGAAGGCCTCGTCCTGGCCCTCGTCCACTTGCTGGAGGAGGCGGGTGACGCCTTCTTTGGGTTTTTTGGACATGGTGCGTCACCCTCCGTCTGGCGGAACTTCCCCTGCGGAGAGCATATCAGGAGATGTTGACCCAGAGGCTAAGCAGCGCAAGCAACACCTACTTGATAGACGCCCGGGCGATTGTCACCCGTCGAGGTCACCGGACTCTTCGCACTACGACGCTCGACGAAGTCGTCGCTGGTTCAAGCACACCAGGAACACAACACTCCAGCATGTCGATGGAGAAGGCAGGGCGATGAGATGTGGCCGACCGTTGTAGTTCGCGGCAAATGTCAATCCATCATCAGCGACGGACAGCCGGTTAAAGAAGAGGCCTCCACCGAGCACATCGAGCGCAGCTTCATCCAAAAGGCTCTCAAACGTGACAGTGCCCGTCTCCTGTGTCCATACAGCGGATTCTGCCTGGCCATTGCGAATGATCTCACCCGTGATAAGCGAGCCGTCTGGCGTCATGTCGTAGACCGTGCGCCAGTACGCGTCGTTGATAATTTCGATGCCGCTCTCTGTATGGCGGAACGCCCAGAGCTCGGGCTCTCCCGCCGCGGCAAGGATGCCCGCGGTTGCTGTCCCGTCGTCGGAGATCCGCAGGGAAACCGCGTTCTTCACGTCGAGTTGTGGATCAAACTCGAGCACCTCCATGCCACTGTCCTCATCCCAGATTGCGGCCTTGATCTCGTTCGCGTCCTCACCGGGTCTTGGCGGAGCGATAAGACCGATGGCCATCCGACGAGCGTCCGCCGACAAGGACCAGCCCTCGCCCCCGAGCATGCCTTCGGGAATGTCGATGATCTCGTCTTGGGCTAGGAATGAGATGTTGCGCCGAAATGGTCGACGGCCTTCTGGCGTGTTGGTGAAGCCAACAAGCACCTCGGCGTCGGCAGAAGCGCCCAGCATCACGAGGTTTGGATTGGGAGACACCAGCTCTCGCGTTCGATCGTCGAAGTCGTCCCACTGCCACGCCCGCTCCACATCACGTATGTGTCGGGCAGCAATCACTTTAGAACCATCCCGTGAAGCGAACGGACGGAGCGACGAATCATCAATGCCGACGGGAAACCCGATTTGCCTGAGGCCCGTGGCCTCACTCCAGTGGTAAACGCCGGTGTCGTTGGAGAACGGGGTGATCCCGACCACGGTTGATCCGTCACCCGAGATTTCGTGGGCGTATTGACCCGCTGATCCCGGAGGCCAGGTTGGCACCTTCGTGACTTGAACACCACCGAGTGCACTTTCTGAAGCTAAGAGCACTGCCACAAACACTGATCGCATTCGTCAGCCCCCTTTCAAGCCGCAGTTTCTGCCAATGGGGTGTCAGGTAAACCGACATGCATCTATCGGACAGGCGGCTGCCATGGCCTGAACAAAGCGAAGGCCACGACTCAGCACCCTATGCCAACTCGTGGCCTTCCTCGCTTCGCTCGTCAGACCACGGCACCCAGTAAACCAACTACTTGGGCTTCTCGCTGAGCACGTAGCGAAGTCCCATCACGCTCGCCCACGCACCGAACAGCGAGAACGCAAATCCAACAGCGATCATGCTCCAGTCGAATGCGTTTCTTTCTTCACCCTTCGTGAGAATCCAAATCAGACCGCAGCCGAGATAGATGCAGAAGGCAAGACCGGTAAAGCACGCAAGCAAAAGAGTTCGACGTTCTCGACGTGTCATCTTGCCGCTACAGAGTACCGCACTATGGCGTCACTCCCTACGGACACCCCGTCGCCCACGCCGACAGGTAGCACGAGAAGTCGCTGAGCGTCACGCCGTCGCCGCCGGCGCCGAAGTCGCAGACGCCCTCGGTCGTGATGTCGGCCGCCGTCTCGCCCGTGGCCCAGAGGCCGAGGTAGTAGCTGAAGTCGCTGAGCGTGACGGCGCCGTCGGGCTGGCCGTTGGACGTGCCCTCGGTCGTGAGGTCGGGCGGGCAGCAGGTTCCGGTGAGGCTGCACAGTTCGATAGGCAGGTACTCGCTGGCGGTGATGTCGCCGTTGCCGTCGTTGGCGGGGAGGAGGAAGGCGGGGATGAGCGAGCCGCCGTCGGGGGTGGTGTAGCTGGCGACGTTGACGTGGACGCGCTCGGGGAGGGCGCCGTAGAAGGCGGCGAGGTCGATGGTCGACTCGAGCACCGCCGCGCGCACGGCCTGGGTCGGCGCGCCGCCCTGGTCGAACCAGCCGGCGAAGCCGTTGGTGCCCTCGGTGCCGACGAAGGCGTCCCACGCGGCGACCTGTCCGCTCTTGGCCCACATCGCCGGGCCGAGGGCGCCCGCGCCGTTCTCGCCGGCGAGCAAGATGAAGCGATCGTCGGCGCCGCTCTGGCTGTTGAGCGTGCAGGCGAGGTAGAGCACGTCGCCCTTGAGCCCGGCGTAGAGGATGAGCCCGGTCTGGCGGTTGGCGACCTCGATCGCGTCGGTGTCGAGGAAGCCGTCGACGGTCCAGGTGTCGACCGGCTCGCCGCCCTGGAGCGGGAACTGCCAGTCCTGGCCGGCGTTGTTGTCCCAGTTGCCGTTGCCGTCGTTGAAGACGAAGTCCAACTGCGTCGCACTTGTCGGCGGCGTGATCGTCACCTCGTAACCCCCAGCGACGGGCGACATGGCGACATCGCCGAACACGGTACTGAAGTCATCAACGCCCCAGTGCAGATTGACCTGCGCGGCGCCGTCGAGCACGCGGCCGGTCGGGTCGTAGGTGACGGTGACGGGCTCGCCGGCGGTTGCGGGGTCGGGCGTGATGACGACCTCGTTGCCGCCGCCGGTCGCGCCCTCACCGTCACCGATCCAGACGTGCTGGATGGGGCTGCGGGTGATGGTTCCCTTGGTGTCCACGGCCTCGACGTAGTAGTCGACGAGCGTGTCGGCGAGGCCGCTGAGTGTGACGTGGTACTGGTCGGCGATGTCCTGAGGCATCTCGAAGAAGTTGATGCCCGGGTCGTTGAGGACGTTGCCCGCGGGGAAGGCCCGGGCGGTCATGGGCAGGTCCTGCCACGCCCCCACTTCGGCACCGCCGACGTAGGTCTCGTTCTGGGTTGAGTTGAGCGGGTTGGTTCCGTCTGCATCGACGCGGTACTTGAGCGTCACGCTCTGCACGCCGGAGACGTCATCGACGAAGGTCCAGAAGGTGACATCGGTCGGCATCACGGTTTGCTGGTAGCCGTAGGGCGAGCCGAAGTTGGTCTCGCCGGGGTTCCAGGGCCAGCGCTGCGGGATCCAGACGGTCGGCCCCGTCGCGTCGAGCGCGGCGTTGCCGATGACCGTGTTGGCGTGCTCGAGCGCCTCGTTGCAGGCGATGGAGGGCTTGACCTCGAAGTCGAGGGCGGTGCCGTAGTACATGTAGCCGCTGTTCAGCGCGCCGTTGAAGTAGTGCCAGGCGCGCTCGGCGGCGTTCGTGCCGCTGTCGGGATCGAGGATCTCGTTGATGTCGACCGTGCCGCCGGCGTCGGTCCAGATCTGCTCGGCGGTGTCGACGTGGTTCTGCGCGGCGGTGATGACGGCCCAGTTGCGGATGTCCTCGGCCCAGCCGTTCTCGATGTCGACCTGGCCCGAGCCGTTGACGGGCGGGTAGTTCCAGTTCCAATATTGAGGAGATCCGAAGTCGCCGTCGGCGTTGACCCAGGCGCCGTCCTCGACGTGGATCACCGCATTCGAGGGCACGGGGTGGTCTTGCAGATACTGCTCGACGGTGCTCGCGACGTGCCCGTTGCTCGCCGCGGCGCCGACGGTCTGCTGCACAGCGTCCATGTAGTAGCTGAACCCGCCGCCCCAGGCGTTGTCGCCGTCATGGGCAAGCGTAACCAGCATCGGGCGCTCGCCGGGGTGCGCCGCGAGGTCGTTGAGGCGTTGGACGGACAGCGGGTTGAAGCCGTCCTCCCAACTGATCGCCTGGCCGCAGGGGACGACGACGATCTCGTGGATCTGGCCCGTGTTGGGATCGACGTGCTGGGCGCGGTGCGGCGTGAACGCGAAGGGCACCGCCTCGGCGGGCCCACACCCGCGCGAGATGCCGATGCGCTCATACGTGCCCTGCGCCGGGTTGATCTGGTCGGCTTTGTTGGGTGGATCGCAATTGACGCCACCCGAGCCGTACTGCACGGGGAAGTCCGCGCACGCGCGGCTGATCTTCTCGGCGGACACGAACGACCAGTCAATGCCTTCTTCAGCAAGCACCTGGATCATGCGCGTGGAAAACGCCATCTCCGATGGGAAGAAGCCGCGGCTGACGCCGGGCGTTGTGCCCCAGGCACCGGGATACGCGGCCTTGTAGAGCTGGATCTGCTTGCGCAGCGTGCTCTCGTCGATGAGCGGGCTGAGCGGATGGTGGAATGGGAATACGACGACGTCGAGCCGTGGCTGGCCGCCGGTCGTGGCCCAATTGCGCGCGGTGCGATAGTCGCTGTACCAGCTAGAGCCGTAGCCGAGTTGGAAGGCGTCGCCAAGTGAGCGCACGTTCTCGATGAGTCCGCCGGAGTACGAGACCTGCGCGCCGGCCTCGGGGTAGCCGCTGATGGTTTGGATACTGTCCTTGACGCGGTACTGGTACGCGGCAACGCGGTCGTCCTTGCCGAAGATGTCGCGGAGGTTGTTCTCCGGGTTGGTCGCGCCCGCGTCGGTGCGCTGGATGCTTGTCCACGCGGTCTCGTAGCGATCGGCACCGATGGGCTGCTGGTCGGGCCAGTAGATCGGCTGCTCCATGTGCCAGAGGTATGTGAAGTGCAGGGTCTGGGCGGCGGCGAGCGAGCCGGCCAGTGCGAGCGAGGTTCCGGAGACGATGCCGAGTTGATTGAGCCGCAAAGTGGCCTCCCTGCTCCCACGCCCACGTCGCATCGGCAATATTACCTAGATGAAAGCCCGAGCGAAAGTGCCGAGATCCGATGGAGCGGAGTCAAGGTCCGGAAATCAGCAAGGTCGTCTCGATGCGCGTGCTTGCTCGAACCCGACCCCGTGCTCGA
>JBCAXI010000071.1:0-10404 GCA_038534175.1 Planctomycetota bacterium
TGTTCGTGTTGAACACCGATTCGTGCGAGGTCCGCCCGCGCACGTCGTACGCATCCCTCGGCTCGCCACTCGGGTTAAACGCCGAATTGCCGTCGTACCAGATGTTGTATCGCGCCGTGTTGCGCGCATGCTCGACGAGACGCCCCAGTAGGTTGATGCGCTCGTCTCGCTCGCCATGCAGCTCGTGCCCCAGCGCATGGCTCACCGCGACCGCACGCATGCTCCGGATCGTGTCCACAAACAGCGACTGCGGGCCGTTGAACGAGTAGACGTACCCGGTGCCATCGATGGTCTTCGACCATCGCGACGCCTGCACGGCACCTGTGACCTTCAGCGCCAACTCGTAGAACTCAACCTCCGACTCGGCCGCGTCGAACCGTCTCTCCTTGGCGAGGCGCCAGAGATTGCCGTAAGTAGACACGTTGTTGAACCCGTGATCGTGCACGCCCACGTGCGTCAGGTGCGGCGCCATGACATCCCGCGTTCGCTCCCTCGCGAGTTCGAGCATCGCCCGGTCGTCGGTCGCATCGAACTGCAGCGCCGCGGCGCCGTACTGGAACCCCTGTGTCCACTCGGTCCATCCCTGAGCCGTGTAGCGTCCGTCCACGGTGAACACCGGCGAGGGCGTGCCGGGAGGACACGTTTCTTCGATGGAGGCGATCTTCGGGGCGGAGGCCTCCCAGAGCCGCCCAATCGCGGGCGAGAGATCCGAGGCCTCGATGGGCGTGGAGGTATCGATCACGTGCCTTCTCCAAGTCGTGGGGTGCGTCATCGCGGGATGCGGGGCTGGCCTGGCGTGTGTCATGGATATGGCAAGATCAGATAACACACCATGATGACCATATTCTAGCTTGTTGAGCAATTTGCGTGATTCACTGTATCAACTCGGTGCAATTGAGTGCTCGTTGTTCGTCCACGATCTGCTAGAATGGCACGAATGGCACATAAGAAGGGCCTCAATCAACGTTCATCAGAGCCGGTTTCTGGGTACGCTCTCGCCATGGAGCGGCACGGTTACGCAGCATCGCTCGAGGCAGCCGGGGTGGTCGCGGTGGTTCGCATTCCCGATCGCGATGCCCTTGTGGGAGCGTGCCACGCGATGATCGCGGGCGGCGTGACGGGCATCGAGATCACGATGTCGGTCGCCGAGCCCTTCGCCGCGATCCGTCTACTGGACGCCGAGTTCGGAGACTCGATTCAGTTGGGTGTCGGCTCGGTCGTCACGCCGGATGACGCGACGCGCGCGATCGACGCCGGAGCTCGATACGTGGTGAGCCCGATCTTCGCACCCGCGGTCATCGAGGCGACGCGCCGGGCCAACGCGGTGTCGGTTTCTGGAGCGATCACGCCCACGGAGGCGCATCACGCCGCTTCGGCCGGCGCGGACATCGTGAAGATCTTTCCCGCCGATGTAGTGGGCATGTCGTACTTCAAGTCGATCCTTGCGCCCATGCCATGGCTCCGGCTGATGCCGACCGGCGGCGTCTCGATCGAGAACGCCGGCGATTGGATCCGGGCGGGCGCGGTGGCGGTCGGCGTTGGGTCGGCGTTGCTCGACAAGAGGGTCATCGACCAAGCAGACTGGGCGACGCTCGAGTCGAACGCACATCAGTTGAAGGCCAATGTGGACGCTGCGAAGACGGACATGGGAGCCTCGTCATGAACGCCACGTCCCATATCCGCGTCGTCACGTTCGGGGAGATCATGCTGCGCCTCAGCACGCCGGGCCAGCAGCGGTTTGTCCAATCCGACTCGCTCAACGTGACCTACGGCGGAGGCGAGGCGAACGTCGCCGCCTCGCTGGCGAGCCTTGGGCTCGAGGCCTCGTTCGTCTCCAAGCTGCCCTCGCACGAGATCGGGCAGGCCGCGGTCAACCACATGCGTCGGTTCGGAGTGGACACCAGCCACATCGTCCGTGGGGGCGACCGCATCGGGACGTACTTCCTGGAGACCGGGGCTAGCCAGCGCGCCTCAAAGGTGATCTACGATCGCGCCAACGCGGCCGTCACACAGCTCACACCCGATGAGTTGGATCTTGGCGCGATTTTTGCTTCGGCCGATTGGTTCCACTGGACCGGCATCACGCCCGCGCTCGGCGCGCAGGCGCAGCAGACGCTCGGCGCGTTGCTCGGCGCGGCCAAGGACGCGGGGTGCACCATCTCGTGCGATCTGAACTATCGCAAGAAGCTCTGGACGACCTCCGAGGCGCAGGCCTGCATGACGCCGCTGATGGAGCACGTCGATGTCTGCATCGCCAATGAGGAGGACGCGCAGAACTCGCTCGGCATCTCGCCCGCATCCTCCGATGTTGAACGGGGCCACCTTGACGAGTCGGGCTACGCCGAGTTGGCCGCCGCGCTCAAGCAGCGGTTTGGATTCCAAGCGGTGGCGATCACGCTCCGCGAGAGCCACTCGGCGTCGCGCAATGGGTGGTCGGCGATGCTGCTCGATGATCGCGATTGTGCTGAGCCCACGCGTTCACGGCGGCATGACATCCAGCTGATCGATCGCGTCGGCGGCGGAGACAGCTTCGCCGCGGGCTTGATCTTCGGCCTCCTACGCCGGGAGAGCACGCGGGCGGCGCTCGAGTTCGCAGTCGCCGCCTCGGCGCTCAAGCAGACGATCCCGGGCGACTTCAACCTCGTGAGCGAGCAGGAGATCGACAAGCTGGCGAAGGGCGACGCCTCTGGGCGCGTGGAGCGCTGAGATGGTCCGGGCCGAAGGGGACGCGCACGACGCGATCTGCGAATACTGCTCAGAGCTGTTCGCACAGGCCGAGCCAGCGATCGACGTGATCCGCCAGCCGCTACGCGAGCCGACGTCCATTGCGCCGCATGTGCACGAAGACGCCGTGCAGTTCACGTGGCTGATGGAGTGCGGCGGTCGAGCGCTGGCGGACGGTGGCTGGTGGGGCGTCACAGGGCGCACCGCGTTGGTCTCGTACCCGGGCGAGCGCCACGGGTACGAGCTCCGCCCGCTGAGCCGCGAGGCGCAGGTCGTGCTCATCAAGCTGCCGGCGCGCGACGGATCGGTGCTGCGTCGGCGACGCCCGCTGCCGCACATCGCGACATCTGTGCCCCCACTACCAGGCTTCGAGACCGCGGTCGATCGCCTGCATCGCGATGTCCGACCCACGCGGGCCGCGGCGGCGCGTTGGATGGCCGACGCGGTGGGCGTGGTGACACGCTGGCCGCGATCGGGCTCGTCGCAACTCGCTGAGTCGCAAGGCGCCGACGCGGATCCGGCGATCGAGGACGCGGTCAGTCTGATCGAGCGCCGCATCGGCGACCCACCCTCGCTCGAAGAGATGGCGCACGCGGCGCACCTCTCGGTTCGTCAATTCTGCCGGCGATTCCGGCACGCCGTGGGCGTGGCACCGTACCAGTATGTCACGGAGCGCAGGATTGCTCGAGCCCGCTCGCTGCTGTTCGACACTCGCCTATCAAGTGCAGCGGTGGCCGGCGAGCTGGGCTTCGGCTCACCCGCGGTGTTCTCCCGCTGGTTCCGCAAGCACGAGGGACGCACGCCCGGGCAATTCCGGGCGGACCCGACAAGATTCTGATCACGCCTCCCACCGAAACCACTCTGACCCAAACCACGTCTTGGATCGCATCCAGATCGGCACGCACATGGAAACCACCCGCATCGGCGTCATTATGTCCGGCGTCACCGGACGCATGGGAACCAACCAGCACCTGGTGCGTTCGGTGCTTGAGATTATGCGCCAGGGCGGCGTTAAGGTCTCGCCGTCGCACACGCTGATGCCCGACCCGATTCTGGTCGGGCGCAACGCCGACAAGCTCCGAGCGCTCGCGGCGTTGGGCGAGCAAGCCGGTGTGGGGCCGCTGCGTTGGACCACCAATGTAGACGAGGCTCTCGCCGGCAATGACGAGGTGTTTTTCGACGCGTCGCTGACGCAGCTACGAACGAAGTTCGTCGAACGGGCGATCGACGCGGGCAAGTCGATCTATTGTGAGAAGCCCATCGCCGACAAGACCGCCGAGGCGATCGCGCTGGCCGACAAAGCCGAGCGTGCCGGCGTCAAGAACGGCGTGGTGCAAGACAAGCTCTGGCTGCCCGGTATCCGCAAGCTCAAAATGCTCATGGAACAGGGGTTTTTCGGGCGCATCATCTCGGTCCGCGGCGAGTTCGGCTACTGGGTCTTCACCGGGCACGTGACCGACCAGCCGGCGCAGCGCCCCTCCTGGAACTACCGCGAGGAGGACGGCGGCGGGATCATGGTCGACATGTTCTGCCACTGGCGATATGTGCTCGACCACACTTTCGGCCCCGTCAGGTCGCTCGTCGCCTCGGGCAGCGTCGATCTTCCGGAGCGCGTCGGCGAGGACGGCAAGCCCTACAAGGCGACGGCCGACGACTCCGCGTACGCCATCTTCACGCTCGAAGATGGAACGATCTGCCAGTTCAACTCATCGTGGTGCACGCGCGTCCGCCGAGATGACCTCCTGACAATCCAAGTCGATGGCACGCACGGCTCGGCCGTCGCCGGGCTGCGCGAGTGCCACGTGCAGGCCATGGCCGAGACGCCCAAGCCCGTCTGGAACCCCGATATCCAGCAGCCGATCCAGTTCTACGAGAACTGGCAACGCGTGCCCAACTCGATCGAGTACGACAACGCGTTCAAGATCCAGTGGGAGCTGTTCTTGAGGCACGTCGCGCTCGACGAGCCGTTCCCGTGGAATCTGCGCGAGGGCGCCAAGGGCGTGCAGCTCGCCGAGCTGGGCCTGAAGAGCTGGCGCGAGCGATGCTGGCAGGACGTGCCGCCGCTCGAGGCGATGAGCCGATGACATCGCCCAGCGGTCTGGATCATCCGCTCGCGTCGTACGCGGTGCACACGATGACCAACAAGCCATGGACGCTTGCCCAGTGCTGCGATCGGTACGCGAGCGCCGGATTTGGGGGCGTCAGTGTCTGGCGCAACGTGATCGAGCCGATCGGATTCGGGGAGGCGGCGACCATCGTGCGTGGCTCGGGCCTGCGCGTGCCCTCGCTCGTGCGCGGCGGGTTCTTCGTCTCGTCGTCCCCGAGCGAGCGGCAGCGCGCTGTAGACGACAACAAACGATGCCTCGACGAGGCGGCGGCGATCGGCGCCGACATGGTCGTGCTCGTCCCCGGAGCCGAGCCGGGCCTGCCGCTCGAGCAGGCGCGAGGCCAGGTGGCCGACGGCATCGCGTCGTGCCTGCCCCACGCGGACTCGGTCGGCGTGCGCCTCGCGATCGAGCCGCTGCATCCCATGTACGCGGCGGACAAGAGCTGCATCAATCGAGCGAGGGAGGCTCGATTGGTCTGCGAGAAGCTCGATGACCCGCTCGTTGGGGTGGCGATCGATGCGTACCACGTCTGGTGGGATCCGGAGCTGGCGTCCGAGATCACCGAGCTGGGCCGCCAAGGCCGATTGTTCGGGTTTCATGTTTGCGATTGGCGCATCGAGACGCGTCACTTGCTGACCGACCGTGCGATTCCCGGGGAAGGATGCATCAATCTCCAACAGCTCGACGCCTGGATGGCAGCAGCCGGATTTCAAGGGGCCGTGGAGATAGAGATCTTCTCCGAGGAACACTGGTCGGACGACCAGGATGCGTATCTGGGGCGTCTGCGGTCGGCTGTCAGTCCCTAAACACCCGCGTAGCGGTTCGGGTCTGATTACTGGACGTCAATCTCGGGGTATCGGGGCTGACTGCAACGACTCCATACACTTTGTGCAGCACAATACTCCGGTATTTGTTTGTACTGTTTTTCATGCCTATTCGACTAGCAACGGGTGTTTGGGCCTTGCGTGTGGGGCACATTCCGGAGACAGTAGTAACGAGAGCGTCGGCTACGTGTCCAGCCGAGACCTGTTTTGTGCAACACAAACGAAGAGAGAGACTGACAATGAAGCAGCACATTTCTATTGCGATCGCATTGATGGCCTCCGCGGGGCTTGCCGCCGCGCAGACCTCGATCACCGACGGCTTCGGCGATGGCGACCGCGACAACGACGGCTCCCTCGACGGGCCGCTGACCGACGCCAGCGATGTCGGCATCAATTGGTACTCCGTCGGCGGCACCACGAGCGGCGGCGACCCCAAGCCCGAGCTCACGGTCGCGGACGACGCGGGCGGCATCAACTCGGGCAACGCGTTGTTCTCGCAGTCGCGTGGCAGCAACGCCGAGCTCGCCGGCTTCTTTGGCTCGCAGGTCAGCCTTGGATCAAACATCGGCGACACGATGACCCTGAGCTTCGACCTTCGCCTGAACGCCGCGTCCGAGCCGCTCACGGATCTGTCCGACTCGGCCGAGCTGCGTTTCGGCCTCTACACCGACAGTGACAACGAGCTCGGCACCGGCGGCTGGGGGACCAGCGACGGCGACTTCGACTCCGGCAGCAGCAGCCCCGGTGTCGGCGGCGACTCTGGCTTCTTCTTCCGCACGCCCATCAACGACGCCGCGCCCGCGAGCTTCGCGAGCCGCATCATCTACGAGCCGAACAACCCCGACAACATTGCGGGCGGCAGCGGGACCGAGACCATTCGTGTTGAGGACGACTTCGGCGGCATCTACGACGAGCTCAGCCACAACATCGAGGTCACGTTCGAGCGCATCCTGGGCGCCCCAGGCGAGGACCTGCTGATCACGTTCGCCATCGATGGCGTTTCGTTCAGCGACACCACGGTCGGGGAGGGCCTGCCGCTCGGCGACCTCGCGAGCTTCGACTACTTCGTGATCATGATGAGCCAGGACATGGACTACGCGATCGACAACTTCTCGCTGACCACAACGGCGATTCCCGCCCCGGGCGTCGCGGCGGTCATGGGCCTTGCCGGCCTCGCCGGAGTCCGCCGTCGACGCTGAGCCGATCTGAGCCAGCTCCGATTCTCTCTCGCAACTTCGGCGCACGCCCCAACAACTGTGTTGGGGCGTGCGTTTTTCATTGGTCCGTATCGCATTGGCCGAGCATCGGGCTCGTGGACGTGCCGACGCCTCCCGGGAGCGCATGGTCGCGCCGCGAGACCGTGCTTGTTGAGACCGCGATCGCAATTGGCGAGATCTTCTCGGTCGTCTCCGTGGATCACCGCCGATTGGTCTCAAACGAATGATGCCCGCAGTCCAACGGACGCGCTCATTCGGGCAATTGGTACATACCATGGACGCCACTCGCCGATGGAGTGGACATCTTCGGCCGTGATTGCGGTCCATGCTCTCTCAAGCAAGCGGGACCGCAAGCGCCGACACACAAACAGGAGATCGCCATGGCAGCGCACGAGCACGTTGGAGAGCATGACCACCAACACGGCCCCGGCTGCGGGCACACCGCCATTCGGCACGATGACCATGTCGATTATGTGCACGACGGCCACCTCCACCACCAGCACGGCGGCGAGGTGCTTGAGCACAGCATCCCCGTGAGCGACGCGAATCCGGAGGGCTGCCGACCCGTGCCGCACGACGCCGATCATGTCTGCGGACCCAACTGCGGGCACGAGCCGGTCCCCCACGGCGATCACATCGACTACCTCGTGTTCGACGCGCAGGGCAACGCTCGCCTCCATCACCCGCACGGAGATCACTGCGACGACCACGGCCCGGTCGAGGTCGTGCAGCAAGGCGGCTCGAGCGCCTGATCCCGCTCTTGAGCGATGTCCCGATTTGGGACCGCACCACGGGACTTCCGTTGCGCGCTTCGTTGAACGTAGCGCTACAAAGCGATTGAACGGCAAACGTGGCGAAACGTTACGGCGTTGCCGCTCGCGCCTGCGCGATCACTCTGACTCCGTGATCGCGCTATGGTCGTGGCGTCTTATCTGACCTCGATCGGAGGCCGCCGCATGGACGCCGATTCAGCGAGCGCTGACAGAGCGCGGGTACCGCTGTCACAAAAAGCAATCTATGGCGTGGGCATGCTGGCGAACCAGATGTTCCCGGCCGCGCTCGGCATCTTCATGGTCGTGCTCGTGCAGGGTCTGGGGATGAAGCCTTGGATGTGGGGCGTGCTCTCGTTCCTGCCGCGCCTGAGCGACGCGCTCACGGATCCCATCATGGGATTCGTGACGGACAACACGCGATCGAGATGGGGACGCCGACGACCGTACATCTTCGTCGGCGCCATCATGGCGGGCGTCGCGTACGTGTTCATGTGGCAGTTGGATCCCGAGAACGGCAACACGTACAACTTCTGGTACTTCCTGCTGCTCGCGTTCGTCTTCTACTTTGGGCTCACCGTCTTCGCGACGCCGTACGTTGCGATGGGCTACGAGATGAGCACCGACTTCCACGAGCGCACGCGCCTCATGGCCGTCTCGCAGTGGATCGGCCAATGGGCGTGGGTCATCGTGCCCTGGTTCTGGGTCATCATCTACGACGATCGCCTGTACGAGAACGCGGTCGAGGGTGCCCGAAGCCTCGCGGTATGGGTCGGGCTCGGCTGCATGGCGATGGCGATGCTGCCCGCCCTGTTCTGCAAGACGCAACCCGTCGATCCCTCGACACTGCAAGATCTTTCGCTCAGGAACCTCCGCGCAAATCTCCGCATGGTCGCGCGCGAGTTCGGCGCGACGCTCAAGCTCGGGCCATTCCTTCGCATCTGCGCGGCCACATTCTTCGTGTTCAACGCCTTCAACACCGTCGCGGCTTTCTCGTTCTTCATCATCGTGCATCACATGTTCGGCGGCGACACGGGCCCGGATGGCGCCGCGCGGTGGCCCACCTGGTTCGGCACCGTGAGCGCGCTCGGCTCGGCGTTCCTCGCGATCCCGATCGTGACGTTCATGTCCCAGAAGCTCGGCAAGAAGCGGGCGTTCCTGATCGCCCAGTCGATCTCGCTCCTCGGTTATGCCGGGTTCTGGTGGAGCTTCGACGCGACCGATCCGTGGAAGATCTTCATCCCCTTGCCGCTCTACTGCTTCGGCATCGGCAGCCTGTTCACCATCATGATGTCGATGACCGCCGATGTGTGCGATCTCGACGAGCTCCGCACGGGCTCGCGCCGCGAGGGTGCCTTCGGAGCCGTGTACTGGTGGATGGTGAAGTTCGGCTTCGCGATCGCCGCCTTGCTCGGCGGCCTGATCATGGAGCTTGTTGGGTTCGACGAGTCCGCCACGACGCAGACCGCCGAAGCGATGACGGGCATGCGCATGGCGTTCATCGCCGTCCCCGTCACAGGCACACTCATCGCGATCGCGGTGATGTGGGGCTACGACCTGAACGAGGAACGCAGCGAAGAGATCCGACGCCAGATCCGAGCGCGTCGGTCGGATCAAAGCCTCGACACGCACTGACACGCGAGACCACACCGGGCGCCAGTGCGCGCCGAAGACGTCTGGAGATCTTCCCATGACCGCTCCAATGGCCACCGAAACCGATCGAACACCCTCCGGCTCGTTCGTCGAGTCCGATGGGCGAGAGCTCTACCAGATCGAACGCGTGGACGCGATCGAGCCGTTCCTGATGACCGTTGTCAGCGACACGGACCTTTGGCTGTTCATGTCGTCGGCGGGGGCGTTCACGGCCGGGCGCGTGCAGGCGGATCGCAGCCTCTTTCCCTACGAGACGGATGATCGTCTGCATGAGCTCGCCGGACACGCCGGCCCCGTCACCGCCGTTCGGTTCGAAGACGGACGGCTTTGGCGCCCGTTGCGAGGGCCCGACGCCGGTCCGCACGCGACACGCACGCTGCGCCGGTCACCGGTCGGTGATCTGGTCGAGTTCGAGGAGACCGACGGCCCGACCGGCCTGACCTTCCGCGTCGAGCTCACACTCTCGGATCGATTCGGCGTCGTCCGCCGCTGCTCGATGTCGGCGCCGAATGATGACGCCGCGATCGCGTTCGAAATGATCGACGGCTACGTGAACATCATGCCCGCGGGCGTCCCGCTTGGCCTCCAGCAGACAATGAGCACGCTCGTCGACGCCTACAAGCGATCAGAACCGATCGGCGACCTTGGCCTGGCGGTATACACGCTCGAGTCCAAGATCACCGACAAGCCCGAGGCCATCGAGGCGCTCCGCGCGAACGCCGTATGGCGCACAGGCCTGGCCGACGCCTCGCTATGCCTAGACGGGCGGGCGCTTCGATCATTCGAAAGAGGAGGATCGGACGCCGCGGGCGCCGTTGCCAACGACGCACCCGTGCTCGGTCGCCGGGGCGCCTACCTCTGCCGAACCTCGCTGCGGCTCGAGCCCGGCGATCACGCTCGCTGGCGCATTCTCGCCGACGCCCACCTCGACCACGCGGCGATCGCCCAGCTCGAGCGTCTGCTTCGCACCGAGCCAGACCTCAACGGGCTCACCGATCGATCAGTCGACAACGACCTGGGGCGCCTCGGCGCGTTGCTCGACGCCGCGGACGGCGCTCAGCTCACCGCGAACGTCAGCGCGTGCGCCTCGCATCGGTCCAACGTGCTG
>JBCAXI010000072.1:0-10329 GCA_038534175.1 Planctomycetota bacterium
GGATCAGCATGCGCCCGAAAAACGCGGCCTGACCAGTGGGTGGTGAGCGAGAAAAAGCGCCAGTCCGTCGTGCCCGAGGCGTTCTGGTGGCTCAGCCTGGTCGGCGGGGCGGCGCTCTTCACGTACTTTGTCTGGCGGCGCGACATCGTTGGAGTGCTGGGCCAATCGACCGGCGTGGTCATTTACGCTCGGAATCTGAGGTTGATCCACAAGCAGCGCCGCCGAGAACGCCGAGCGGCTTTAGAGGCCGAGCGCAGCGCCGAAGCCGCCGCGGCCTGAGCCGGGACGACCACGCACGCGGAAGGGAAGCCCATCGACATGCGCGCCTACATCGACGACACCGAACTCACGCTCGATCGCCCCTCGCAACGCGCCGCGTTCGAGGGCGCCATTCGCGCCGCCGAGGCCGAAGGCCGGATCGTGATCGAGGCGCTGCGCGATGGCGAGACCGTCTCGCCCGATGACCTCGCCGAGTTGCCCGACGACCCCGGCTCCGCCGGCGAGCTGCGCTTCCGCTCGGCAAACCCTCGGACGCTTGTCCGCGTCACGCTCGACGAGGTGGGCGACGCGCTCGAGCAGCTGGGCCCGGTGCAGCGCGCCCTCGGCGAGCAGATCCAGGCCGGGGAGACCGACGGACTCGCCGACGGGCTCCGCGACGTGGTCGAGGTGTGGCAGGCGACGCGCCAGTCTGTGGACCACGCACGGATGCTGCTCGGAGACGGGCTCGGCGAGGCCGCCGCCACGCAACTCGAGACCGCGCTCCCGCCATTGGCCGAGTCGCTCACCGAGCTCCACCGCTCGCTGACCGCGCAAGATTGGTCGGGCGTGGGCGACGTGCTGCTCGAGGATCTCACGCCCCAGGCGGAGGTCTGGCTGGGCTTGCTCCGCGAGTTATCGAGCGGTTTAGCGGGCGAGTAGACCCGAATCGAGAGGCGAAATTGCCCATCTTCGCGCGACGCGTGGTATCGATAACCCGAAATGAGCGGAGATTTCATCATTCCAATCGCCGCGACAGGTCATAATCTGTCGCCATGCCGCCGCCTACCGCCGGACAACGCATCGACCGCCTGATGGAGTCGGCGAGCCGCGCGCTCGAGGACACCCACTACTGGAAGGTCGAGCGCACCGCTCAGCAAGCACTCGAGCTCGCGCGGCAGGCGGGCGATTGGCTCAGAATGGCGAGGATCTGTCTGCCGCTCCAAGAGGCGCGTCGCCAAATGCGTCAGCTCGCCTTCGATGCGCCGGGGCGATTTCTCGTCAGCCGAGCCGAGGACGTGATCGAGCCGATCCAGCCGGGCGTCTATCTGTTTCAGCCGCCGATGACCGGCATGGACGCGCGCATGCTGCGCGACGCGATGCGGGATCGCGAGATCCCATCGGCGATCCTGGCGCGCGAGCCCCTCACGCGATCGGGGCACTGGCCCGTGGTCGCGACCGGGCGCCAGATCGTGCGCGCGCGGGTGGCGCCGCCCAAGGGTGTCGAGCCCGACAAGACCGTCATGACGCGCGACCGCTTCACGGGTGATCTGCGATCGCCCGAGTTCCGCGCGTGGTTCGAGTCCGCCAGCGAGGCGGTGGGGGATCGCGCGATCCTGGAGTGCAAGGACATGCCCGCGGCCGAGCGCGTGGACGCCCTGCTCGATCGCCTCGACGCGATCAGCGACCACGAGAAGCTGCAGCAAGCGCTGATGTCGGCGTGCGAGGAGGCGGCCAAGGTGCCTTCGCTGCCGACGCCGCGAGTGGGGGCGCCCTACGCGGGGCGCGTCCCCCAGGCCTGAGCTCAATCCCCGGCGGTCGCGAACGTGTTCAGTAATCGTCGTGGTAGCGCGAGCGACGATCGCGGCGTTCGTTCTGATCGCCGATGACCGCGCCGCCGATGCCGCCCGACACCGCGCCGATCGCGGCGCCCGCGCCGGCGCTGCCCGTCAGCGAGCCGATCGCCAGCCCGCCCAGCGCGCCGAGCGCCGCGCCAGAGATCGCGCCCTCGCCCGCGTTGTTACAGCCGACCGAAGACGCCAGCGTCAGCGACGCGAGCGTGGCCGCGGCGGCCAATCGGCGAGAACGTCCAGAGAGTCGTGTCGTGCGAGGGGGTGAGGTGAACATCGAGACCTCCTTCTTGCGGCGTCGGATCTGAGGCAGATCGCCCGTTTCGGAACGCCGATCCCTCGGCGCTCCCCATCAAAAAAACATGCTTCTCAACAAACACTCGTTCGGGCCCAGCCGTTCCCGGTTGCGGCCTCAAAAACAATAGTAAGTCAACACTAACAATTCGCCAAGCCGAACCACTTGGCGTTACAAAGCCAACACATTCACCCTGATATGGGGGGCGTTCTGGTGCAGGGACTTGGCCGATGTGGCAATGATGAGAAGTGGCCTAGTTCCAGCTGCACCCGCGTGGCCAATCCTCGGGATGCTGGCGTTGGGCCTGGCGGATGAGGCGTTCGAGGTCGTCGAGACGCCGCTCGATCAGATCGCATCGACGACCGGGGTCGCCCTCGGCGAGCAGCCGATAGCGCGTGGGCGCGTCCTTCAGCAGCGCAAAGGCGACGAGCTCGAGCAGCGCGGGCGTGGGCACCTCGCTGTTCCGCACGTACCGCAGCACCTCCTCGGCGCCCGCGACCTGGGTCAGCGGGCCCTCACTCAAACGCTCATCGATCCGCTCGCGGGCCATATCGAGCGCCTCGGGATCACCCGGCTCGCGTCCCAACGGCTCGAGCACCGCGCGACGATACTGGTGCGTCTCGTCCGGCATGAGGTGCTGCTCGATCCGCGCTCGGCACACGCCCTGCAGCAAGATGTTGAACCGCCCGTCCGGCAGCGCCTCGTGCTCGACGATCTGCCCGACGCACACCGCCTGGCGCAGCGGCGGGTTGCCGTGGTACTCCTGCTTCCAGTCCTGGCCTTTGTACGTCGCCATCGCGATCTGCCCGGCCGCGTCGAGCGCGTGCCCGGCGAGCTGGCGGTAGCGCGGCTCGAAGATGTGCAGCGGGATCACTTGCTGGGGCAGCAGCGCGACCGAGTCGAGGGGGAACAGCGGCATGGGGCGCGAGAAGTTGACGTGGATGGTCTGTTCTTCAGCGCTCATGCGGACTCCCCCATGGTTCGTCACTGTCCGTTGCTGGGCGCGAGCGGATCCGGGCGGTAGAGCTTGGTGTCGAGGGCCCACTGGCGCTCGGTGAAGTTCCCGCCCGCGTCGTACGCCGCGGCGCGGTCGGGACGAGCGGCCGACATCGCGATCGTGGTCTTGGCGTCGAGGTTGTCGAGCATGGAGACGAAGATCGCCTCGGGGGTGGAGGGGATCTTGGCGGCGCCGTACTCCGGGATGCCGTGATGCGACAGGATGATGTGCTGCAGCACCGTGAGCGCGCCCGCGGGCAGTCGCTGGCCCTTCGAGGCCATGAGCTGCTGGGCCTTGTCGTGCAGCATGATCGCGCCCTCGACGATGTGCCCGATGAGCTCGCCCCGATCTGAGTAGCCAAAGGTGCGGTCGTAGATCAGCTCGCGCGTCTTGCCGAGATCGTGGAGGAACAGCCCGAAGAGCACGAGGTCGCGATTGAGCTTGGGATAGAGCGGGCACGTCGCGTCGGCGAGCCTGAGCAGCGCGAGCGTGTGCTCGCACAGGCCGCCGAGGTAGGCGTGGTGCATGCTCTTGGCGGCGGGCGCGCGCCGGAACGCCTCCATCAGATGCTCGTCCTCGAGGTACATCTGCGCGAGCGCCTGGATCGCCGGGTGCTCGAGCGTGCCGAGCAGTTGCACCACGTCGGCGAACATCTCCTCGGGGTCGCGCTTCGAGGCGGGGAGCAGGTCGCGGAGTTGGTCGGCCGACGGATCGAGCTTGTCGATCTGGTGGATGATGAGCTGCAGTTCGCCCTGGTAGGGCTGGGTCTCGCCCTCGAGCCAGACGAACCCATCGGTGGGCAGTCGGCGGAAGGTCGCCTCGTCGATGGACCACATGCGTCCGGGCAGCTCGCCCGTTTTGTCCGAGATCAGGCAGCGGAGGTAGGGCTTGTCCTGGCGGGTGCGCCCAAGCTGGGCGTTGCCGATGGCGTAGGCGCCCTCGACGCGTTCGGAGGGTCGGAAGTCGGCGACGTGGACACGGCTGGTGTCGGTTTGCATGGGATCCTCTCGTTCGGCGAGTCGTGTCGAACAGCCTAGCGGGCGAGGTAGTGCGTTGGAACGTCGCCGTGGTCGGCTCGAATGACCGAGCGGATCCCGCCGCGACCTTTCCAGTTGGTAATGATCTGGAGCCACGCGGGCTTCATCTGCGCGACGAGGTCATCGCGGATGAGGTTCGTCACCTTCTCGTAGTACACGCCCTCGTTGCGAAATGACTGCAGATAGAGCTTGAGGCTCTTGAGCTCGACGCACACCCCGCCCTCGCCCGCCGCCCGGGGCTGGAATCGCACCGTCACCTCGCCGAAGTCGGGATGCCCGGTCTCCGGGCAGACGCTGGTGAATTCCTCGGCGACGTGCTCGATGACGAACGCCGTGTCGGAGGGAGTCTCGAAGGCGTGGAGGAGCGATGCGTCGGGCATGCGAGAGGGTAGAGCGCGCGGTCAGTTCGGGCCGTAGCGATCGAGGAGCTGCAGGATGCGCGGCTGGTCGGGGCGGATCTGCAGGCTGCGCCGCAGCGCGTCGGTGGCGCCCGCGAGCGACTCGGGGTCGCGTCCGCCGGTCCACAGGTGCCGGTTGAGCAGGTTGACCGCGATGCCGTTCCACGCGGGGTAGTACGCCTCGTCGAGTTGGATCGCGCGCTGGAAGCTCCCGAGCGAGGCCTCGTACTGGCGAAGGTGGAACTGCGCCGAGCCCATGCGCTCGTAGATCGGCGCGGTCTCGGCCTGGCGGGCGGCCTCCTGTAGCGTGCCCAGCATCTCGCCATGCCGACGGAGCTGGCCCAGGCTGTCGGCCAGACCGATCAGCAGGTTGGGCGTCAGCGGGGTGAGCTCGGCGGCCTGCTGGTACTCCACCACCGAGCGCTCGTGGTTGCCCAGCGCCGCCGAAGCCGCGGCGAGGTTGATCCGCGCCTCGGCGCTGCCGGGCTGCAACGCCACGGCCTTCTCGGCGTACGGCGTTGCCTGCGCGGGCTCGCTTAGCTCGAGATACACCGTCGCGATGTTCAGGTTCGCGTCGAACGCGTCGGGGTTGATCGACAACGCCCGAAGATACGAGCGCACGGCCTCGGTCAGACGCTCCATGAACTGAAGCGTCAGCGCGAGGTTGTAGTGCGCGTCGTAGCTGCGCGGCGTTCGACGGGTCGCCTCGCGGAACAAGCCCTCGGCGGCCGGGTAGTCGCCGCGCTCGCGGTAGATCTCACCCGCGCCGAGGTACGCGACCGTCAGCTCGGGATTGATCGCAATGGCACGCTCGAACTCGGCGAGCGCTCGGTCGAGCTCGCCCGCTGCCGCGTGCGCCTCGGCGCGAAGCACCTCGCCCTCGCCCGACGTTGATCGCGCGTCGGCGCGGGGCGATCGCTCGATCGGACGGTTCGGCGCCGGCGTGAACGCGTCGTCGGTCTCGCCCGGAGGCGACGACGAGTTGGGGCCAGATGAGTTGGGGCCAGATGAGGTCGGGCTGCCGGAGGCGCAGCCCAGCGCGAGCCACGCGATCGCGCCGAGGCCGGAGAGAGCGAGCAAGCGTTGTCGGCGTTTGATTGGATTCACGGTGATTGGTGTCTCGAAGGGCTAGAGAGGAGGTGCTTCAGAAATCGGCTCGGCGACGATCGGAGGATGATCTTTGCCCGCCCGCACCCGCTCGGCAGGCGTGGGCGTCAATCCATCAACCGCTTGAGGCGACGGAGGTTGAGCGTATCGAACGGCGTGCCAGCGTCGTTCTCCCCCTTGGGCGTCTCCAGGATCTTCGGTACGCCCGCCAACGCCGGCTCGTTCACCACCGCGGCGAACCCCGAGGCCCTCACGTTCGGGGTGAGCGTCCCGTCCTTCTTAAGGCGGGCGCCGATCGTGCCCTCGCCGATGTGGGCGTGCCGGTCCTTTCGGCTGCCCACCCCGCCGATCGAGTCGTTCAGGTGCATGACCCTGAGATGGTCGAACCCACAGAGCCGATCGAACTCGGCCAGCGCGGCCTCGCCCCCGGCCCGGGTGCTCAGGTCGTACCCGCCCGCGTGCGCATGGCAGGTGTCGAGGCAGAAACCCACCCGGTCCGGCTCGCCGGTCGCCTCGCAGATCATCCCCCGCAGCTCGGCGAGCTCGTCGAATGTGCGTCCGAGGTTGGAGCCGCTGCCCACGGTGTCCTCCAGGCACGAGACGACACCCGCTCCATTCGTGCGCTTGAAAAGGGCCTTGTACGCCAGCGCGATGCGCTTGAGCCCGCGCGCCGCCGTGGACGTCGTGTACGCGCCGGGGTGGTGCACCAGGAACGGGACCGACAGCTCGTGGCAGCGCTCGATCTCGACGGTCATCAGATCGATCGACTTGTTCCAAAGCTCGTCGTCAGGGCTGGCGAGGTTGATGAGGTAGCTGGCGTGGGCGACGGTGCGGTCGCGCCAGCCGAGCTCGTCGAGCCCCGCGATCCAGTCGCGCACCGCGCTGTCAGCGAGCGGCTTGACCTTCCACTGCTGCTGGTTCTTCGTGAAGACCTGCACGCTATCGAGCTTGAGGCGGCGCGCCTCGTCGAGCGCGTTGGTCATGCCGCCGGCGATGGAGAGGTGCGAGCCGAACACGGCGGCACGATAGCCGTTGGCGGTACGCTGCGCACATGAGCGAGCAGCACGCGAATCGGATCGCCGTCATCAGCGGTGCCACGGCGGGGATCGGTCTGGCCATCGCGCGCGACCTGGCGGCGGGCGGCGCCAAGGTCGTGGTCAACGGCCGACGCGTCGAGCGCCTCAACGCGATCGTGGACGAGCTCGGGGCCGACGCCGCGATCGCCGTGCCGGGCGACGCGGGCGAGGAGGCCACGGTGCACGCGATGCTCGACGCCGCGCCTCAGCGGTGGGGGCGCGAGGCCGACCTCGTCGTCGTCAACGCCGGGCGAGGCCTCAAGGGCTCGGTGTTCGACTCCGACACCGAGGCGTGGGCGTCGATGGTTCGGTTAAACGTTGTCGGCGCCGCACACCTCATGCGCGAGGCGGGCAAACGCATGCTGGGCGCCGGGCCCGATCCGACGAAGGGCGACCAGGCCTGGCTCGACGCCGCGCCGCGGGACATCGTCGTGCTCGGCTCGAACGTGGGCAAGCACATCTCGCCTTTCAGCTCGATGTACGGCGGCACCAAGTTTGCCGTGAACAGCCTCGCCGAGGCGCTCCGGCGCGAGCTCGGGCCAAGGGGCGTGCGGGTGACCCTCATCGCGCCCGGCGTGGTGAAGAGCGAGTTCCAATCGGGCGCGGGCTACGACCCCGAGGCGTTCGGCGCGTTCATGGACGAGATCGGTCCCGTGCTCACGCCCGAGGATGTGGCGCGGACCGTCGGCTTTGTCGTGAGCCAGCCGCCCGCGGTGCACCTCAACGACGTGCTCATCCGACCCACACGACAGTCGTACCCGTAATCAAGGGCGGACTATCGCGGCTCGAAGTCGCCCTTGCCATCCTTGAGCAGATCGAACAGCGGCCACGCCGCGCAGTAGTCGTCGCCCGGGCCGAACGGCGAGTGCCCCGTGCGCACGATCGTGCCGTCGTCCCGCTTGTGAAACGCCGAGACCCCCGGGTGCGGCCGCCCCAGCTCGTCGGCGTAGCCCATCGCCTTGGCAAAGCCCGAGTCGGCCCCGCTGACGCACCTGAAGTTCCATCCGCGTTCTAGCGCGAACGCCTCGACGCCCTCGGGCGGGTCGTTGCTGCACAGCACGAACGCGGCGCGTCGCTCGATGTGCTCGACGAGCCCGCGGAAGCCGTCGGCCCAGAGCGTGCAGTAGTTGCAGCCACTGCCCATGTTGTGCACGACGAGCAGATCGCGCCGATCGCCGAACAGCTCGCCGAGCCGCACGGGCGCGCCATCGGTGGAGCGGAGCGACCAGTCCTCGACAGGCGTCGGCTCGCCATCGCGCAACGCCGCCAGCAGGTCCGCCTTCGCCTTGATCACGGCTTGGTACGCGGCGTTCAGATCGTTCGGCATCGGGGGGCCTCCCTGTTCGTTGGAAGTCCCGAGCGTATCGATGGGCCTCGCCCGCTACTCCAGCCAGACGGCCGCCGCGGTCAGATCGTCCGCCAGTGGCCCCGAGGCATGCCCCTGCACCGATGAGATCAGTGTGTCGACCGATTCCATCGGAGAGCCCAGCCCGCGCATCGCCTCCACCACGCCGGGGACGCCGAGCTGAGCGCCCTCGTCGTTGGTCTGCTCGACCGCCCCGTCAGAGAACGTGACCAGGCCCTCGCCCGCGGCGAGGGGGGTCTCGATGCAGGGGTAGTCCGCGGCGTCCACGACGCCCAGCGGGAAGCCCGACTCGGGGCTCAGCCGCTCGATCCCTCTCGGACCCACCCGCAGCAACAGCCCGTGCCCCGCGTCGGCGACCCGCGCGGTGCGCGCCGTCGAGTCGATCACGGCGGCGATCAGCGTGATGAACTTCGACGACTCCGACCGCTGGTGGAGATCCGCGTTGACCGCGGACATCGCCGACGAGAGCTCCGCGCCCGACAAGAGCTGGCTGCGGAGCTGCGACTGACAGGCCGCCATCAGCATGGCGGCGCCCACGCCCTTGCCCGCCACGTCGCCCAGAAAGAACGCGGTGCGTCGCTGGTCGAGCTGGAACACGTCGAACAGGTCGCCCGCGACCACACGCCCCGGCAGCGACTCGAATCGGTACGCCACGTCGCCGAATCGCCCCTTCTTGGAGGGCGAGAGCAGCTCCTGGGCCCGGCGCGCCGCGTCCAGATCGGCCTGGAGCTGGCGGTGGCGCTCGGCCATCGCCACCGAGCTAAGCCGCTGGAACGCCAGCCCGACAAGCCGCGCGACCGACTGGCAGAAGGAGGCCGCGTCGGACGGCACCACGCCCTCGGTGTGGCGTGTGTCGATCATCATGAACGCGGTTGGCAGCCCGTCCACCAGCACGGGCGCGCAGATCGCCGATCGGATGCCCAGATCCATGATTGACTGCGCGTGGTCCGGCACGCTCGCGCTGGCCAAGAGCTGCACGAGCCCCTGCTTGGCGGACAGCTCGATCAGCGAGCGCGACACCCGCGGGGTGTCCTCGGCCGTCGACGCCAGCACAATCAGCTCGTCCTCCGACGCGGGCTCAACCAGCACGACGCGTCGGCAGCCCGTCGCCTCGCGCACCGCGTCGGCCGCGGCCCGAGCCACCGCCTCCCGCGTGCCGGCCTCGTCCAACTCGCCCGTCAGCGCCATCAGCACGTCGAGCCCGCGCTGCGCCACACCCCCGAGCTGCTGGGCGGGAATCGCGTTCACGCTCGCGGGTTCGTCGCCCATTGGCTCGAACGGCGTCGTGGCCCCCGCCCGCGCCGTGCCCGACGCGCATCGGCATCGCCATGCGCCAAAGGTCAGCACGTCGCCGTCCTCGATCGGCGCGGGCACGCTCGGCTCGATCCGCCGATCGTTGACCGATGTGCCGTGGCGCGACGCGAGGTCGGTGATCAGCCAGGTGTCGCCCGTGCGCCGGATCGACGCGTGCCGACGAGACACCGAGGGATGCGCGATGGCCCAGTCCGCCTCGGACGAGCGGCCGACCAGCAGGGGGCGATCGATCGGCAGCTCTACGGCGCGGATCGATTGGCCCGGCTCGACTGGGGTGATGGGGCGCAGGCTCAGTGGCTGGGACGCACGGCTCATGCCCGATGGTACGGACCATCGCGATCGCGCCCAGCCGGACGAGTCCGGCGCGACTCGCGCGAGGCTCGTCGCTGCGGGCGCTTGCTCGCGACTTCTACGATGGCCGGCAATGGCCCAGGGCTACACAAATGATGAGATTCGCCGATTGCCTCCAGGCGCCTCTCCCGAACGCGGTCTTGAGTGTCCAAAGTGCGGAGCCCAACTCCCCGTCTTTGCCGATCTCGACCCGCATCTAGAGGCAGCGCTTCGAGCGTTGGCCCGCAAAGAACCCATCAAGGCCATCAAGGGCATCCGAGACGCCACGGGTTGCTCACTGATGTGGGCAAAGACCTGGGTGCATCATCCGGACGGTCCAAATCCAAAGCGCGATATGGCCTCGGGTCCGCCGTGCCCACACTGCGGCAAACCTCTTTTGACCGACCGTGCCAAGCAGTGCTTCGAGTGTGGCGCTGACTGGCACAAGTCGGGAAGCGCGATGCCGTCGGAGGACGCCTAGGCCCTCGTCTACACTCCCCGTCCCGCACGCGCCGGCCTGGCCGGCCCACGGGGGCGTAGCTCAGTTGGTAGAGCATCGGACTTTTAATCCGCTGGTCCAGGG
>JBCAXI010000073.1:0-4213 GCA_038534175.1 Planctomycetota bacterium
TGGACACCCGGCGTGGCGCAGGGCGCCATGCAGAGCGGCGCGCACGCCGGCAAGGCCATCGCCGCCGAGCTGCGCGCGGCCGAGCGCAGCGCTCTGGCGCCCAAACGCGACGCGTTCAAGTACTTCGACAAGGGCACGATGGCGACCATCGGGCGCAGCAAGGCCGTCGCGGAGCTCGGGCCAAAGTTCGGCGGCTCGCGCTGGGCCGGCCTGCCCGCTTGGCTGATGTGGTCGCTCATCCACGTGGCGTTTCTCGTCGGCTTTCGCAACAAAGCCATGGCGCTCGCCGAGTGGGTCTGGATGTACTTCTTTCACGAGCGGGGCGTGCGGCTCATCACCGGGCGCGACGCGATGCCAGACGCCGTGCGCCCCCGACCCGACACGCGGCCGGACGCGCGCGCGGTCGAAGCCAAGGAAGAATCGGAGGCGCCCGCGTGATCTATCTCGACCACAACGCGACGACGCAACCCAGGCCCGAGGTCGCCGAGGCGATGCGCGAGGCGATCGAGGACCTCTGGCACAACCCCTCGAGCGTGCACCGGGCCGGGCAGGCGGCGCGGGCGCGAGTCGAGCTCGCGCGGCAGGCGGTCGCCGACCTGATCGGCGCTAAGGCCCGCGAGATCGTCTTCACCGGCTCGGGCACCGAGTCGATCGACCTGGCGATCCGGGGCGGCCTGGCGGCGCTCGGGCCTGGCGGTGTGCTCGTCACCGACCGCGCCGAGCACACCGCCGTGCGCGATCTGGCCGATGAGCTCGAGTCCGCCGGCGTCGGCGTGCGCTGGGCGCCGATCGGCGCCGACGGCGTGGTCGATCCCGAGGGCGTGCGCGCCGCGCTCGCAGACCGCTCCGACCGCCCCACGCTCGTCAGCGTGCAGTGGGCCAACAACGAGACCGGCGCGGTGCAGCCGATCGACGCGATCGGCGCCGCCTGCCGCGAGGGCCACGCGGTCTTCCATTGCGACGCGACCCAGTGGGTCGGCAAGATGCCGACCGACGTGCGCGCCGCGCCGTTCGACCTGATGACGCTGAGCGCGCACAAGTTCCACGGGCCCAAGGGCGTGGGCGCGCTCTGGAAGCGCCGGGGCGTACGAATCCGCCCCACGCTCCGCGGCTCGCAGGAACTCGGGCAGCGCGGGGGCACGGAGAACGTGCCCGGCGTGCTCGGCCTGGGCGCCGCCGCAATGGAAGCCACGCGTTGGCTCGACGATCACGGCGAGCGCGATCGTCTGGGCGCGCTGCGCGACCGGCTCGAGCGGAGTGTGATCGAGCGTTGCGCCGAGCGCGGCGTCGAGGTGCGCCCCAACACGGCGCCCGATCGCCTTTGGAACACGACCAATCTGGGATTCCGGTCGCTCGAGGCCGAGGCGCTGCTCATGCTGCTCAGCGAGATGGGGCTTGCCGCCTCCGCGGGCGCGGCCTGCTCCTCGGGCTCGCTCGATCCCTCCCCCGTGCTCCTCGCGATGCGCGTCGAGCCCGCGTTCGCGCACGGGTCGGTTCGCTTCAGCCTCGGTCGCGACACCACCGAGGCGGAGATCGAGCGGGCGATCGAGACCATTCCCCGCGCCGCCGAGCGCCTCGCCGGCTCCAGCGCGCGACTCGGCGTGACAGAGCCCTTCTGAAACGCTCGGAGCGGGTTCCGGTAGGATGGAGACAATGAAGCACGACCCCACCGCGCCCACCCTCGGCGCCCGACGCCTGAGTCAGTTCTCCGACTTCGGCGCCCCCGACGCCGACGCCTTCGCCGCCGGACCCGAGCGCACAAGCATCCTCGCGATTCTCAGCCTCGTCTGCGGCGTGGTCTGCATCATTCCGGGTCTCGGCGTGCTCGCGGTGCTGCTCGCGATCGCCGCGTTCTTCGGGATCTCCGGCTCCAAGGGCCGCATTGGCGGGCTCGGGCTGGCGATCGCCGGCCTTATTCTCGGGCTCCTCGCGACCGTGGTCTGGGTGGGCATTGGCTTCGGCGTGAAGATGGCGTTCGACGTGTACAAGGACGGCGCCACCAAGATCACCACGACCTTCCAGGCGATCGACGCGGGCGACTACACGCTCGCCGCCGACACGCTCGGGCCCGCGGCCCAGCAGCTCACGGTCGAGGACTTTGAGCTCTTCAGGGAGACGTACCAGGCCAAACTCGGCGCGTTCGTGGAGGCGCCCGACACCTTTGACGGCGTCCGTCAGGCGTGGGAGGACTTCATGCAGGCCGCCCAGGGCCAGGGCCAGGGCGGGCAGCCGCCCAGCGGCAACAACGCGATCCCCATCGCCGCCACGTTCGAGAACGGCTCGACGCTCATCCTCTACCAGATGGACACGAACCCCTCGAGCCAGCAGGGCGGCTCGGGCCCGCAAGTCCCGCCGGCGGCGGACCTGATCCTGTTCTTCCCCGATGGCGACAGCGCCTCGCTGTTCTTCCCGCGCTTGGAGCGCGATGGCGAACCCGTGGGCGGGCTGGAATCCGACGTCGAGGACGTGATCCCGGCCGAGAACCCCGATGCCAGCCCCGCGGACGCCGAGCCTGAGCCAGCGCCCGCGCCGGGCTTCTGAGGCCGCCATCGATGTCGGCGCCGCGCCCTATCCCCGATGACGCCGAGGCGCGGCTGCAATGGGCGCTCGAGGGCAGCGGATGGGCCCCGCCCGATGACGAGGTGCCCGTCATCCGCTGCCGGGGCGTCAAGAAAGTCTTCGGCACGCAGACCGTGATCGACGGGCTCGATCTCGAGATCTACCCGGGCGAGACGATGGTCGTCATGGGCGGCTCGGGCTCGGGCAAGAGCACCACCCTCCGCATGATGATCGGCTCGATTCCCGTGACCGAGGGCGTGATCACGCTCTTCGGCGATGACATCTGCACGATGAACGAGGACCGGCTCAACGGCGTGCGCAAGAAGTTCGGCATCCTGTTCCAGTCGGGCGCGCTGTTCAACAGCATGAGCGTGGGCGAGAACGTCGCGCTGCCGCTGCAAGAGCACACCGAGCTCGACGCCGAGATCATCAACATCCAGGTCAAGATCAAGCTCGAGCTCGTGGGGCTGCGCGAGCACGCCGACAAGTTCCCCAGCCAGATCTCGGGCGGCATGAAGAAGCGAGCCGGGCTGGCGCGGGCGCTATCGCTCGATCCGCGAATCCTCTTCTACGACGAGCCCAGCGCCGGTCTGGACCCCGTGACGAGCGCGCAGATCGACGAGCTGATCGTTGACCTTTCGAAGAAGCTGGGCGTGACAAGCGTCGTGGTGACGCACGAGATGGACTCGGCGTTCACGATCGCCGATCGCATGGCGATGCTCGACAAGGGGCGGATGCTCAAGGTCGAGACGCGCGAGTGGTTCGAGGTGGTGCGCGACCTGCCCGACGCGCAGGCCGAGCGGGCCCCCACGGACCTGCGGCTCATCCGCCAGTTCCTGCGCGGCAGCGCCGACGGCCCCCTGACCGAGCGGCAGTCGGCCGAGGCGTTCCAGGCGGCGCTCTTCGGCCCGGCCGAGGAGCAGGCGCCCACCTCGCGCAGCGTCGAGGCGACGCGCCGGGTTCGCTAGCCACGCCGACCGATCCGTGCACGCCGATCGCGCGTCTCGCGAGGTGTCACTAGACTTGCCCAGTCATGCCGACCCCGCACGATCGCAACAACGTCCTCGCCGGCCTGTTCCTCTTCGGAACGCTCGCGTTGTTCATCGCCACGAGCGTGGTGATCCGCCAGCTCAACTTCTCGCCCCGATCGAGCTACGTCGTGCGTTTCCCCATCTCGACGGGCGCCCAGGGGATCACGAGCGGCTCGTTCGTGCACCTCGGCGGGCAGGTGGTGGGCGAGGTCGCCTCGGTGGGGTTCTACCCCTCCAAGGAGGCGCCGACGGACATCGACGTCGAGGTCGAGATCGACGCCGAGCTGCTGCTGTACGAGAACGCGCGGGTGTACCTGCGCACGCCGCTGCTCGGCTCGGGCAGCGATCTGAACATCGCGGCGGTGGGCGATCCGGCGTCGATCGCGGCGACGCACGACGGCGATCCGCGGCTCACCGACGGCGAGTGGGTCCAGGGCCGCAACGCGCCGCCCGCCTTCCTTGCCGACGCGGGCTGGGGCGAGGAGGAGAGCCAGGCGCTGCGCGCGATCATCCGCGACGTGAAGGACGGCGTGGGCACGGGCAAGGCGTTCGTGGACGACGCCGACGAGTGGTGGCGAGCCAACCGGGGCAAGGCGACCCGCGCCGCCGACGACATCAACGCG
>JBCAXI010000073.1:4313-10270 GCA_038534175.1 Planctomycetota bacterium
GTGGTGGCGAGCCAACCGGGGCAAGGCGACCCGCGCCGCCGACGACATCAACGCGTTCGGCTCGCGCGTGCGTGAGCTGGGTGATCGGATCCCCGAGTACGACCGCCAGGTGACCGACGTGCTCGAGCGAGGCCAGGCGTTCGCGACCGAGCTCGGGCCGTTCGCCGAGCAGCTGACCCAGGCGGGCGAGCGCTCGAACAAGGTGATCGGCGACGTGGAGCAGGCGGTCGCGTCGATCCAGGAGGGCATCGACACCAACCGCCCTCGGGTGGACGAGACGGTGCTCGCCGCCGAGGCCACCGCCCAGCGCCTGCGCGACCAGACCACGCCGCGGATCGAGGGGGGCGCCGAGGAGTTCCGCGCGATGGCCGCGAACGTGCGCGGTCTGATCGACGCCCAGGCGCCGCTCATTCGCGGCACGCTCGCCAACGCGCGGCTCGCCAGCGACCAGTTCAAGCTGCTGATGGTCGAGATCCGCAATCAGCCGTGGCGCCTGCTCATCACGCCCGACGACAAGGAGCTCGAGCGGCAGCTGCTGTACGACGCGGCGCGCAGCTACGCCGCCGCCGCGGGCGACGTGCGGGCCGCCAGCGAGTCGCTCGAGAGCGTGCTCTCCGGCGGCGTCGCCTCGCCCGGGCGGGCCGACGCGGTGCAGCGCATCCTCGCCGAGCTGATGGACTCGCGCACCCGCCTCGACCGCTCCGAGGAGCTGCTGCTCGATCGCCTCATCGCCGAGCAGCAGCGTTAGGCACTGGGCACGAGGGACGAGGCATTCGCCCTCGTTCGCAAGCCCAGTGCCCCAACGCCCAACGCCCAACGCCCAGTGCCTCGTGCCTCGCGCCTCAATCCGTTAGTCTTCTGTCATGGGCCAGCGTCGCCACCATTACGAGGTCGCGTTCGAGTCCTGGATGCGCGCGCGGCGGACGCCGTACGTGTCGGTCCGGGAGGTGCGCAAGGCGCTGCTCCCCGAGGGCGCGGCGTTGCGGCTTGTGCCGGCTCATGATCCCGGCGCGGCGGGCGATGCGGACGGGCCGGGTGGTGGTGATGGGGGCGTGGGTGGGCAGGCCCACGCGCTGAAGTCGTTCGACTTTGTGATCTATGGCGCCGCGAGCAATCTGCTTCTCGAGGTCAAGGGTCGAAAGGTCGGGCGGAGCCGGGCCGCGCGAGGGCCGGCGCCCGCGCGCCCGCGGCTCGAGTCGTGGGTCACACGAGACGACATCGCCGGGCTGACCACGTGGGCCCAGCTCTTCGGCACGGGATTCGAGGCCGCTTTTTTGTTTGTGTACTGGTGCGAGCAGCAGCCGCCCGACGCCCTGTTCCAGGAGGTTTTCGAGCACCGCGGCCGCTGGTACGCGCTGCGAGCGATCCGCCTGGACGACTATCGCCGGCACATGCGGGTCCGCAGCCAGCGATGGGGGACGGTGCACCTCGCCGCGGCCGACTTCGAGCGGCTCAGCGTGCCCTTCGCGCCCGCCGCCGCGGGCGAGGCGACGCACGCGGTGCCCGACTCGGCCTTCCAGCCCGTGGCCTAACCCATGACCCGGCCCCCCCGGCCTTCCGAGATCAGGGCTTGATGAAGGGGCTTGATGAAGGGGCTTGAACATGGGGCTTGGCCAACGCCCCTCCGACGCTCTAGGCTCTGTCCATGCGCATCCGACGCCACGCTCTTCCGTTTGTCGCCGCCGCGGCGTTGTCTTGCTCGCTGTTGGCCGCGCCCGCCCTCGCGCAGGGCTCGGCCCCCCGCCCGCCCGAGCCCGAGCAGATCGACGACGCGCCGTTGCTGCGGACGTACTTCATGCTCCTCGTGATGGGCGCGCTGGTGATCGGGGCCAACACGATCCCGAGCAAGCGTGGGCACCAGGACTGACCCGTTGGCCCGACGCCGATCACTCCCGCTGGCACTGGGTGTCAACGCCGCGCTGCTCGCGGCGCTGCTGCTGCACGCGGCCTGGCCCACGCCCGCGGCGCACGCCCAGCCCGAGGACGGGTTCGACTCGGCTTCTGCGCCGAGCGTGGCCTCGTCGTTCCGGGCGCCGGGCCGGTACCGCGCCGTCAGCGGCGAGCTGACCGCGGGCTCGACCGACGCGATCTGGATTCTCGATGAGGTCAACGAGGAGCTGCTCGCGCTGCGCTGGGACCAGAGCCGTCGCCAGCTCGAGCCGCTGGGCTACCGCGACCTGCGCACCGACACCACGCTGAGGCCCACCCGATGAGCCGGCCCATGAACAGGCCGATGAACAGGCCGATCACCCGCCCCGAGCAACAGACCGACTGGACCGCACGGCTCGGTTGGCTGCTGGCGGTCGTGCTGGCCGGCGCGCTCGGCGCCCGCCTGGCCGCGCCGAGCCACGAGCCGATGGCCCACGCCTCCACCGCCGTCGCGGGCGATCGCGTCGCGCTGCTCACCGCCGACGGCGGGAGCGACGAGATCTGCGCCGTGCTGGACGACCGATCCGAGTCGATTCTGGTCTACCGCGTCAACAACCCCGCGGGCGTCGAGCTGATCGCGCGGGGCGACCTGCCGTCGCTCTTCCGCCAAGCCCGCGCCGGGCGCCCCCCCCGCCGCTAACCTGCGGCGCGGCGATCGCCTCCTTCGCCAGATGCCACGTTGCGATTCGGCCCTTTGACTCATGCCCATCCACCCGCTGCCACAGTTTGAGGCCGATCTCGCCGAGCTCGAGGCCGAGGACCGCGCGGCCTACGAGCGCCTCAAGCCGCCCGAGACCGTCGTCGTCCGCTTCGGATCGATGAAGATGATCGGCGAGTTCCCCTTCCGCGAGGACGTCAAGCCGGGTTGCGGCACCAAGCTCGTCGTGCAGACCCACCGCGGGCTCGAGCTGGGCGAGCTGCTCACCAGCACCTGCCCCAACGCGGGCTGCTCCAAGAGCGTCACCCGCAACGAGATGCTCGAGTACATCGAGCGCTCCGGCGGGCGCGACTACCCCTTCCATAAAAAAGGCCGCGTGGTGCGCATCGCCTCGAAGGAGGACCTGGACCGCCAGGCCGACCTCGAGCAGCGCAAGCAGGCGATGAAGCTCCGGGCCCGCCAGGCCGCGGCACGGCTCGACCTGCCCATTCGCGTGGTCGAGGCCGAGCCCATCCTCGGGGGCGACCGGGTCATCCTGCACTACGCGCTCATCAACGACGACCCGCACCTGATCCGCCCGGACCTCCGCCCGCTCACGCAGTCGCTCGCCGAGGCGTTCGAGGCCAAGGTCGACACGCACACCGTGGGCGCGCGCGACGAGGCTCGCCTGAGCGCCGATTACGAGCGGTGCGGGCAGTACTGCTGCTGCAAGAACTTTCTCAAGGTCCTCAAGCCGGTCTCGATGCGCTCGGCGAAGGTGCAGAAGGCCACGCTCGATCCGCTCAAGATCAGCGGGCGATGCGGGCGGCTCATGTGCTGCCTGCGCTATGAGGACGAGACCTACACCGAGCTCAAGAAGCGCCTGCCCAATCGCAAGAAGCGCGTCGGCACGCCGCACGGCGACGGCATCGTGCTCGACACGCAGATCCTCACCCAGCTCGTCAAGATCCGCCTCGACAACGACGAGGAGGTCGCGGTCACCGTCGAGGAACTCACCGAGCCCGAGCACGCCACCGCGCCCCCACCTCCCCCACCCCCGCTTCCTCGCGAGCCGAGGAAGTCAACGGGCAAGCCATCGCGCGATCGCGGCCCCCGGCGCGAGAAAGCGCCGCGAGACAACCGAGGCTCGTCGCCCGCCGAGGCGGACGAGGCCGCGCCCAAGAAGAAGAAAAAGCGACGTCGCAAGAAGAAGCCCGTCGATCCGGCCGCGGAGTCGCGTCGCGATCCCGAAGCGACGGACGGGCCGACCTCCGACGCTGCGAAGGGCAAGAAAAAGAAGAAGCGCCGACGCCGAAAGAAGTCCAAGGGCGATGAGGGCGGTGGGGGCGGCGAGGGGCCGAGCGACAGCGGGCCGTCATCCGACTGACCACCCGCGTGGTCCACACTTCCTATGGTGCCCGCCATGCCCGACGCCAGCACGAAGCCAACGACGTCCAGCGAGCCGCCCCGCCCACGCGGGCTGCTGGCCGTGAAGGAGGGGCTGACATCCATCGTCATCGCCTTCGCGTTGGCGTTCGTGTTCCGCGGGTTTGTGCTCGAGGCGTTCCTGATTCCGACCGGCTCGATGGCGCCCACGCTGCTCGGGCAGCACCATCGATTCATCGGGCCCAATAGCGGGTACCAGTTCACGACGGGCCCGTGGGTGGGCCAGGGCGACGTGCAGGTGCGCGATCCGATGGTCGACACGCTGATGCAGTCGCGCCGCGCCGACACGCCCCGACTCGCCGGCGATCGCATCTTTGTGCTCAAGTACCTCCCGCCGATCTATCGGCCCAAGCGGTGGGACGTATCGGTCTTCAAGTATCCGCCCGGGCCGACGACCAACTACATCAAGCGGATGATCGGCCTGCCCAACGAGCAGGTCGCGCTAATCGACGGCGACGTGTTCGTGCGTCCCGCGCCGCCGAGCGCCGAGCCCGGCACGCTGGCCGACGGGGGCCTCACGCCGCCCGACACGTGGAACACCGAGGGCTGGACGATCGCGCGCAAGCCCGAGCGCGTGCAGCGCGCGGTGTGGCAGGACGTCTGGGACAGCCGGTTCGCGCCGCCCCCCGCCGAGTCGACGGGCGTGCGCTTCCGCCAGCCGTGGCAGGCCGGCGCCGCCAGCGAGGCCGACCGGAGCGCGTGGGAGGTCAGCGGCGAGAGCGTCTACCGCTACACCGGCGCCTCGAACGCGGCGCTGGTGTGGGACGCCGACGCCCGCCCCTTCACCGACCGCACCGCGTACAACCAGACCGGCGCGCGCATCGCCCCGCCCTACCCCGTCTCCGACATCGCGACGCTCATGGCGATCGAGCCCGAGGGCGCCTCGCTCGGCGTGGTGGAGGTCGGGCTTTCCACGCGTCGCCATGGATTCCGTGCGATCCTCCAGGACGGCGCCGCACGGCTCGAGATACGCGACGCCGAGGGCGACGGCGACTGGCAGACGCTCGCGACGGGTGAGCTGCCCGACGGCGCGCTCCAGCCCGGGCGCGTCACGCCCGTCGAGTTCTGGCACCACGACCAGCGTCTCACGCTGTGGGTCGACGGCCGACAGATCGCCCAGGGCGACTACGACTGGACGCCCGTGCAGCGCGTCCGCCAGACCTTTGGGATCGACCTCACCGACCAGGCCACGCTCGACGCGATCGACGTGCGCCGAGGCGCCTCGCAGGACAAGCACCCCTTCGCCTACCCCAGCGCGCCCACGTCGCCGCGGCTGCAGTGGACGTTTGGTGCAGGCGAGCCCGCCGAGAGCGGTGGTGGGCGTGGGGCTGGTGCGGGCTTCACCATCCATCGCAGCGTGGTGAAGCGCGACCTGCACTACCAGGCGGGCGTGTACACCGCCAACCAGGACACCCGCGGCGTGCACTCGCGTCAGCTCGAGCCGTTTCTCGCGACGCACCCCTGCCAGACGCCCACGCTCGGGCCCGACCAGTTCGTGCTGCTCGGCGACAACTCACCCGCCTCGGCCGACGCGCGCATGTGGGACCACCCCAGCCCGTGGGTCGCCGACCAAGTCGATGACACGATCGGCGTGGTGCACCGCGACCTTTTGATCGGGCGCGCGTTCATCGTCTACTTCCCGGCGCCGCACCCGGGCGGCTCGCTGCCCGTGCCCGACGCCGGTCGCGTGCGCTGGATTTTCTAGCTCATCCGATCCGCCCGGCGCTCCATCGCGCCGATTCGGCGGCCGACTGCACGGGGATGTACACGAGCGTCGATCCCATCAGCACCCACCACGCACCCGCGAAGCCAGACAGCGCGCCCTGGCAGAGCACGACCAGCACCAGCCCGACATAGATCGGGTGCGAGACGATCGCGTAGGGCCCCCGCCGCACGTACGCCACACCGGCGTCGCGCTCGTCCTGCCCGATCCGCCAGTGCGGGC
>JBCAXI010000074.1:0-10264 GCA_038534175.1 Planctomycetota bacterium
GTTCGCTCCCAAGGATGACGAGCTCGTGCGCCGACGCATCGAGGCGGCGTATGCCGCGGGCGACGACGCCGCGGTCGTCTCGCTCTCGCGCGAGCTTGTCAAGCTCGATCCTCTGGACGAGACCGCGCTGCTGCGGGTCATCTCCGCAAATCTCAGCAAGTTGCAAACGGTTGACCAGCGTCTCGTGGCGTATCGGCGGTTGCTCGAGACGCCCGCCATGTCGATCTCCGCTGCGGTGCGCAGCCGTCTCGCGCTAGACGCGGCGTTGCTGCAGCGGGAGGTGGGCAACACGCAGGGGTTCGCGCAGCTGCTCGGCGTGGCCGTCACGCTTGATCCCACCCACAAGAACGCCGCGTCGCTAGCGCTCAACTTCTTCCAAGAGCGTCGCCCGGGCGAGGTCGTGCAGGAGATGGAACTCCTGATGAACCTGATGCTGTGCGATCCGCTGGATCCGCAGTCGCACATTCGGCTCTACCGGCGCGCCGCCGAGGCCGGGGCGTATCAGAGCGCCTCGCGCTTCCAGCAGACCGCCAAGCTGATCTTGCAGCGATCGGGTATCACGGACACGAGCGACCTTGATGTGGACGGCCTCGCCCTCGCTTGGCGCGGGCAGGGCGCCGGCTCGGTCGCCGAGGCGCTGACGTCGCGCATCTCGCTGCAGCGCGAGGCCGCCGCGGAAGCGATCCGGCGGCGCGAGGCCCAGGAGCTGCCGACCGATGACCTCACCTCGCCGGAGGAGACGCGGCTGGACTTCTCGCAAGAGCTCTTCCGGCTCCTCGCGGCACAAGCGGCGGGCAACGATGAGGTTCTCGCCGCGTCGGCGCCGGAGTACATCCGGCTCACCGCCGAGGCCCAGGAGGCGTTGACCGAGGCGCTCCAGGAGCCCGACGCGAATCGGCAGGCGATTCTGGTCGAGGGGCTCGCGCAGATCATGGAGCGATTCGCGCTGCAGGCGCTCTCGGGCTATCAGGCCGAGAGCCTGGCGGAGCAGTTCACATCGCTCGAGTCCACACCCTCGATCCCGCGCCAGGCGATCGGCGTGCTGCGAGGGTTCGAGCGGTTGGCGGTGGGCGAGGTGGAGCAAGCGATCGAGGCGTTCGAGAGCTCGCCGCGCGGGCTCCCGCAGCTACGCCCGCTCGGGCTCATCGAGGCGTACGTTCGCGCTGGCCGAAATCAGGAGGCCGCGGATTGGGCGTTGCGGCTTGAGCGTTCGCAGCCGCTGTCGGTCTTCGGGTCGTGGGCGTGGAGCAAGCGTCGCCAAGCGTTGGGTGACCAGATTCCGGTGGACGCGCAGGTCGAGGCGATCGAGCGGGTCCTGCTCTCGTGGCCGCGCTGGCTTGTCGAGGTGTTCGACGGCCCGCACCGGTTCATGTACGCCGAGATCCAGCCCACGTCGCGCCAGATCGGCCCGCTGGGCGGAGCGCGGATGCGCATCGAGCTCCGGAACATCTCGACGACACCGATGGCCGTCGGCGCCGATCGGACGTTCAACGCCAAGGTGCTCATGACCCTGGGCGTCAATGCGGGGCTGGGCGACCTCAGCGATCTGACGACGCCGGAGGTGATGTACCTCGATCGCCGACTCACCCTGGGCCCGCGCGAGTCTGTCGTGGTGGAGTTCTGGGCCGACGAGGGTTTCGCGGGGTGGGTCGCCGAGACCGCCGCCGACGAGATCGTTCGGCACCGCTCGCGGCTGATTCAGGGCTTCAGGGTGGGCACGACGACGCTCTACGAGCCCGGTCCGTTCTCGCTATCGGCCAACTCGAATAGCGTGGTGCGACTGCGACTACCCGAGGCGGCGTTGGAGCCCGAGGAGCTGGCGCAGCGCGCCCGCAACGCGCCGGCGGCCCGGCTGCCGTGGGTCGCCGCGGCGGTGCGAGCGGGGCTCTACAAGCTGGGCGAGGGGCTCGAACTCGACAGCCGCCAGGCCCGACCGGTCATCGAGGCGATCGCCGAGCGGTACGCCGACATTGATGACCGAGCGACGCGGGCGGCGCTGCTCTGCATCATGCCGCACGCGCGGCAGTTCCCCGTGATGCAAGTGTTCGACGAGGCCGCGCGGCAGGAAATGGATCCCGCGCTGCGTCTCGTCGCGATGGCGACGCGGGCCAGCGGCGAGGACGACGGGATGCTCGGAGACGCCGCGCTCGAAGAGCGCTCGCCCGTGCTGCGCCGATTCGCGTTGCTGCTCGCCGAGCGGTTGAACGCCGGCGCGCCCAGCTACTCGACCGCGCCTGCCGATCCCCAGGTGCTCCGCGGCGGGTCGATCTCCGACCCATGAGCACGCCATGAGCACGCATGGCCACAGGCCACATTGGCGAGCGTGGGCGGCCGCCGCCCTCTCGGCGCTCGCGCTCGGCGCGGTCCTGGTGGTGCTGCTGAGACAACGCGAGATCGTGTTGGACTCGCTCGACGCGATGGGGCGGGCGCCCTGGTGGATGGTCGCGATCGTGGTCGCCTCCCCGATCGCCAACTGGTGGATCGTCGCGGCGTCGTTCTGGATCATGAACGATCGATGGGCCCGCACCGGGCTCGGCGAGACGGGGGCCCTCATCGGCTCGGCGTGGCTGCTGAACTTTCTGCCGCTGCGCCCGGGCATGATCGGTCGCGTCGCGTACCACAAGCGGTTCCACGGGATCGCGGTGCGTGACTCGATCCGCGTGCTCATCGAGCTGACGGCGCTCGGTGGTGTGTCGATGGTTGTGGTGCTCGCCGCGGCGCTCGCGTCGGACGCGCTGGGGCAGCCCGACGCGCTCTGGTGGGGGGCCATGACGCTGGGCATCCTCGGGCTGGCGGGCGTCGGCTGGGCGCTTCGGCTCGCGGGTCGCACCGCGTGGCGCTGGTTCGCGGTGGCGTCCTTGCGCCTGGCGGACGTGCTCGTGTGGGTGGTCCGCTACGCGGTGCTGTTCGCGATGGTCGGCGCGCCGGTCTCGGTGCGCGAGGCGGCGATGCTCGCGATCGTCAGCCAGATCGTGCTGCTGGTTCCGATCTCGGGCAACGGGCTTGGCCTTCGCGAGGCCGCGGTCGGTGCGCTCGCGGGTCTGGCCCCCGGGCTCCTGGCGATTGAGGTGGGCGACAGCTCGGCGGAGTCGCGCGCCGCGTTCGCGGCGGCGGCCGATCTCGTGCACCGCGGGATCGAGGTCGCGCTGGCGATCCCGGTCGGGCTGGTCTGCACCGCGTGGGTGGGGCGGCGCGTGGCGCGTGGGGGGACGGGCGCATAACCTGCGCCGCCGGCGCGTTCGGAAGCCGCGTCGCTGGGTTGGGCTGGCGCCGTGGGGCGATCCGGCCGATCACGTCCCGCGTATGGGTTATTGACGGCGCCAGGGCGAGCAGGACGCCGCCCGGAATCGGAGCGTGCACCCGTGGTGAGCAAGATTGAGCAGGACCACCAGCGCTTCCGCCAGATCGTGCGAGGGAAAATCCGCAAGGACCTCCGCCGATTCCTCTCGCGTGGCGAGCTCATCGGGCGTGAGGGCAAACGCTTCGTCTCCATCCCGGTGCACGACATCGACCTCCCGACATTCCGCTATGGCGACAACTCTGGCGGCGTGGGCATGGGCGAGGGCGAGGAGGGTGACGCCGTCGGCCAAGGCCAGGCGGGCGACAACGCCGGCGGCGACGACGAGGGCAAGCACATCACCGAGGTCGACGTGACCATGGAGGAGCTGGCCGACATCCTCGCCGAGGAGCTCGAGCTCCCGCGGATCGAGCCCAAGGGCGAGCACCACGTCACCACGGTGCGCGACAAGTACACCGGCATCCGCACGGTGGGCCCGGCCTCGTTGCGTCACTACAAGCGCAGCTACCGCGAGGCGCTCAAGCGGCAGCTGGCGATGGGCGACTACGACCCCGACGACCCAGTGATCATCCCCATCCGCGACGATATGCGCTTCCGCAGCTGGAACGAGGTCAAGAGCCCGCAGAGCAACGCGGCGATCATTTACATGATGGACGTCTCGGGCTCGATGGGCGACGAGCAGAAGGAGCTGGTGCGCCTGGAGGCGTTCTGGATCGACACGTGGCTGCGTCGAAACTACGAGGGCGTCGAGAGCCGCTACATCGTCCACGACGTGCGCGCGGGCGAGGTCGATAAGGAGACGTTCTTCAGCCTCCGCGAGGACGGCGGCACGCGCATCAGCTCCGCGTACGCCTTGTGCGCCGAGATGCTCGCCGAGAGCTACCCCACCGCCGACTGGAACGTGTACCTCTTCCACTTCTCCGATGGCGACAACTCGAGCGAGGCCGACAACCGCCAGTGCGTCAAGCTCGTCGATCAGAAGCTGCTGCCGGGCTGTAACATGTTTGGGTATTGCCAGGTGGCGTCGGCGTACGGCTCGGGCAACTTCATCAACGTCGTGCACGAGGCGTTTCCCGACGGGCGACCCGACACCGAGGGGCCCAAGCTCGTCACCAGCCGCATCAACGGGCGCGACGATATCTACAACTCGTTGCGCACGTTGTTCAAGGCCGGCCGCTGACCGGTGCCGATCGCGCGATCGCTTGCATCTGGGGCGCTCGGGCGATACGAACAGGCCTGAGGCCGCGTCGGTGACGCGGTCGTGCGGCCGATATCAGGCCGCGAGAGGCCCGCTCACGCGATGATGCTCTTTCCGATTTACGGCGTGCTGATCTGGTGGCTGGTGTTCCGGTCGCGCCGTAGCTGGCTCGGGCTCGGCTGGCTCGCACTTGGCGAGGCGGGCATTCTCTCCGTCGCGTTCTTCCACGTGTACCTATCGCGGATCGGCATGATCGAGGCGATCGAGTCTCTGCAATTGCTGCTGTACGCGTACGCGGGACTTCTCATGGTGGTGGGGGTGTTCTTCTTTGTGCAGCCGAAGATCTACGCCGTGCGTGGGCGCCACCTGTGCCGCGCGTGCGGATACGACCTCGTGGGCATGCCCAGCACCGAGCCAATCTGTCCCGAGTGCGGGTTCAAGCACACGTCCGAGTCACGCCCGAGGTCGGCGGTCGCCTCGGAGGTGAGGACAGCTCAGCAAGCCAAGTGGGGCACGCCGGCCACGGAGCCCTTGCGCATGGCGTGCGTCGAGACCCCGACCGAGACCGTTGCGGTCGCCGACTCAGCCGCGGACCGTGCGCCAGACGAGGCCGACGCCGAGCACGAGCAGGGGCAGACCGGCGATGACGCCCCAACGCACGCCGCGGAGATAGCCCGGATCCAACGGTCGAATGAGCGGGACGGCACGGGCTCGAGCACTCTGCGAAAGCTGATCGAGCTGACCGGCTAGCCAGAGCACGGACGACTCGAACAGCTCGATGTTGCCCGGATGCAGCGGGGCGAGCCGCCCGTCGATGTTCACCGCGGGCGCGGTCACGCCGTCGGTGAACCATGTGTTCGAGCCCACGACAACGGCCCTCGAGGGCCGACCGTCGATGCGGTGCTCGACACCCGCCGCGATGACCCACGGTCCATCGCGCACCTCTGTCTCGGCGTCGAACGCGGGTGGGCTGGTGCTGAGCTGGCGCGACGCCGGCGGGGTGCGCCAGTAGTCGAGCCAGTCGCGCTCGCGCCAGGTGCGTCCGTCCGCGTCGGCGCCGATGAGCGGCGTGATCGATCGTTGTCCCTGGTCAGGCCAGCTCAGGGCGATGGGCCAGTCGAACCGCGTCGGCAGCCCGGCGATCGCGCCGAGCAGCGGGTGCTCGCCCGGTGCGGCCCGGACCGTGAGCGTTGGATCGGTGACGCGGCCCGCGGGGGCATTGGGCGCCATCACGTCTCGGAGCAGCGGCGTGTCGGTCGTCGCCTCGAGCCCCAGCAACGCGAGCGCGTCGAGCTGCGGGTCGCGCTCGCCGAACGACGCGAGCGGGGACGGAATGAGGCTGACCAGCACGGGGTCGCCCCGCTCGATGAGGCGTCGCGCCACGCGCGCGAGCGAGGCCGCGCGCTCAACGCCTGTGGTGTCGCGCTCGGCGCCCTCGGCGGCGCGTGTGGAGGCCGACGCGTCGGTGCCCAGAAGCACGTACACGACGGGCCGAAGCCCGGACGGGTCGACCTCTGCGAGCGAGGGCGGCTCGTCTTCGAGCACCGCGGCCCACTCGACCAGGTCGATCCCACGCAGCGAGAGGCGCTGCAGCAGCAGCGTGAACACGTCGGCCTGCCCCACGAACCGCGACGCCTCGGCGTGGACCAGCACCACCACCGGACGGTCGGGGCGATCGATCGATGCCAACGCCGAGGCGATGAGGTCCTCGGCGCGCTGGCGAAGGTCGGTCTGCTGGGCGCCCATCGCCTGCGCGAGCGCCGAGGGGCTGAGCAGCCCGGCGATGTCGATCGCCGTCACCGCGCGATCCGGCGGGCCAATCACCAGCGCCGCCTCGCCCTGTTGCAGCACACGCTCCACGCGGGCGGCGTCGGGCGTCTGGAGCTGGTCGAGGGCATCACGGAACTGCGCGAGCTGATCGCGTTGGGCCGACGCGGCCGTCGCGAGCGGTCGCGCGCTGTCGCGGAGCGTCGGGTCGAACGCGTCGTCTCTCGAGATCACGTCGAGCGCGCGCGCGATGGCGCCAAGGTCGCGCTCCACGGCCGCGAGCGCTCGGTTGGCGACCCGCTTGGCGTCCTCCAGGCTCACGAGATTCGCCGCCTCGCTGTGGCTCGCGAGCAGCCCGATGACCCGTTCCCTGGCTTGGCCCATCGCCCGGGCCTGGGCCTCGAGCGCCGGGCGCCAGGAGGCGATCGTCGCTTGAAGCGGCTGGCCCTCCTCGGCCATCGAGGCGAGCGAGTCGAGGCGAGCGCCGAACGCGTCGAGATTGGGGGGCAGCGCTTCGAGCACCCTGGCGACGCTCGCGAGCGTCGCGTTGGTCGCGCCCAGCACGTCGGCCTCGCGCTCGGCCAGGCGGGCGCGGAGCTGGGCGAAGGCCACCTGCCCCTCGGCACTGGCGATGTCGATGGTCGTGACGGTCAGCGACTCGGATCGCTCGTCGAGCCGCGCGAGCAGCTCGGCGAGTTGGCGGCGGACCCAGGGCTGGACATTGGCAAAGTCGGCCGAGATGACCAGCTCGTACTCGCCCTCCAGTTGCTGTACCAGCCGATCCGTACGCGGCGAAAGCTTGTGAGACGCGGTCGCCGTCACGTCGTAGCGGGGCCCATGGCGCTCGGCGATGAGCATGAGCACGATCGCGAGCACGCCGGCGGACGCGATGAGCAGCCCGGCGGAGAGGCCGATCGCGATTCGGCGGGTGAGCGGCGGGCCGTGGCGGGTGGGGGAAGTCTCGCTCATCGCCAGCGCCTCGCTTGCTGGATCACGCACGCGACGACGAGCAGGCAGCCCGTCCACGCGACGAAAAAGCCGACATGCGCCACGTCGATAACGCCCGCGGCAAAGTCACGGGTGCGCGCTGTGATGGAGGTCGCGGCGGCCCAGTCCGCGTACGGCGAGGGCAGCCGCGCGGCGCCCTCCTCGGTCAGCAGCAGGTGCCCGACCAGAAACAGGAACGCGCCCAAGAACGCCAGCGTTTGGCTGGATGTCAACGCCGAGGCCACGAGACCCACCGCGAGGTACAGCGAGCCCACCAGGAGCAGGCCAAGGTAGCCAGCGATTATCGGGCCCGGATCGGGCGCGGGTGAGGACAGACGGAACAGCAGCGCGACGAACGCCCCAGTGGGGATGAGCAGCGTGACCAGGCACCCCGCGGCGCCGAGAAACTTGCCGAGCACGATCGACGCGTCGCCCACCGGCGAGGTCATGAGCGTTTCGAGCGTGCCAGACCGGCTCTCTTCTGCGAACAGACGCATGGAGAGCGCGGGTGCGACGACCGCGAGCAGCGAGGCCGCGATCGCGAAGAAGAACTGCATCGTCGCGGGCGCGCCGGGCTCGAGGGTGCGGAGCGTGAACACGACACCGGTGAGGAAGGTGTACAGGGCGGTCACCACCCAGCCAATCGGGAGCCGGTAGTACGCGCGCAACTCACGGATCGCGATGCCGATGAGCCCGTTCACGCGGCGCCCCCCGTCTGGGGCTTCGACTCGCCGCGGCTCGCGAGCTCGTGGAAGAGATCCTCCAGGCCGATGGACGCCCGCGTGATCTCTCGTATGAGCGCGGGGGCCACGGCCTGAGCCAGATGCGGGCGGATATCGCCCACGCCAGGCTTGGTGAGCGCGGTGATCCGCACCCACTCGGTGTCGGTCGCGAGCGCGGTCTCGACTTCCGACACGCCCGGCGTTCGCATGAGACGCTCGCGCAGCGCGGCGACCATCGCTGCCGGGGCCGGCACGCCGGCAGCGCCCGGACGCGCTTCGATGTGGTACGGGGCGCCCAGCCGGTCGGCGGCGTCGCGGAGCAGGGCGTCGGGGGCGCCATCGGCCCGGACTCGACCCCCGACGAGCATCACCACTCGATCACACACACGCTCGATCTCGTCGAGCACGTGGGAGGAGATCAGCATCGTCCGCTCTTGAGCGAGCTCGCGTATGAGCGCTCGCAGCTCGCGGACCTGGGCGGGGTCGAGCCCGTTGGTCGGCTCGTCGAGAATCAGCACGGGTGGGTCGTGGACCAGGGCCGAGGCGAGCGCCACCCGCTGGCGGAAGCCCTTGGAGAGCGTCCCGATCCGCTTGCGAGCGACCGCGTGGAGGGAGGTTCGAGCCATCGCGGCGTCCGCGCCGGCTCGCCGAGATCGAAACCCGAGCCCATACAGACGCGAACGGAAGAGGAGGAAGTCTCGCACCGTCATCTCGTCGTAGAGGGGGGCGGATTCGGGGAGGTACCCGACGGCTCGCCGCGCGGCACGGGGGCGTCGGGCGATGTCGAGATCGGCCACGCGAGCCCACCCGGCGTCGGGAGGCCGAAAGCCGGTCAGGATTCGGATGGTGGTCGACTTGCCGGCGCCGTTGGGTCCGAGCAGTCCGGCGACCTGACCAGTCTCGACGCGAAATGAGACGCCGCGGAGGGCGGCGAACCGGCCGTAGGACTTTCGGATCTCGGACGCCTGGATCATGAACCGGCACAGTAGTGGGGTACTTTTGACCGATGTCAAGACGGCGAAGGCTGCAATCGAGGAATCGGGCCTGGCGCCATCGCGACGCCGGGTCCCGGACGATGGCGGCGGCGAGACTCCTTACACTCCCGAGCGGAGTGAGATCGCGTCCGGATCGGACGCCGAGACTGGGCGGATGATGTCGGAGAAACGCCCGAAGCTCTTTCTGATGGCGGGGGACTCGATCCCGACGGACGCCATGCGCGCGCGTCTCGCCGAGCAGTTCGATCTGGTCGAGCGTGAGTCTGAGGATCTTGCCGGCGCCGCGACCGGCGATGTGGCCATCGTGCCGATCGATCGTCTCGCTCGGCTCTCCGGCGACGTGGGCTCGCGGCTGCTCAACTCGATCGGTGAGGGCGTGAGCCTCATGAGCCACGAGGGTGCGCTCGTCTGGGCCAACGAGCGGTACCGCGCGCTCTCGCAGGCGTCTCGCGATCGGCTTGAGCAGGTGGCTCGAGAAGCGACCGACTGGTTCGCCCAACGGCTCATGCAGCCCGGCGCCCGGCTGGCGGAGCTCACCTGCAAATTCGAGCTCTCGTCGGGCGACCTGGAAGAGCAGCTCGAGGTATACATCTCGCCCGTCGCGGGCGATGACCCCGAAAGCAATGAATCCAGTCGCGCCGCGTCAGACCAGCCTAAGCCGAATCAGCCCGAGCCCAACCAGCTCGCGCCCGTTCGACCGAAGGTCACGCAGCTCGCGGTGGTGGTCCGCGACGTGACAGCGCTCAAGCGTCGCATGCGGAAGATCGACACCATCGATCGCGCCGGCGCGGCGCTCGTGCGGATCGACGCCTCCGAGATCCGTGACATGAACGCGGCCGAGCGGCTGGCGTTGCTCGAGCGTCGTCTCGTGCACTCGTTCCACGAACTGCTACAATTCGACCACTTCGGCATCCGGCTCTTCGACGACGCGACCGGCAAGCTGGAGCTCGTGATCAGCCAGGGCCTCCCTGCTGAGGCGGCGGACTTCGACATCTATCCGGGCGCCGAGGGCAACGGCATCTCGGGCTGGGTCTTTGCCACGGGCCGAAGCTACATCTGCGACGACGCGATGGCGGACGACCTGTTCCTGCCGGGCCTGGAGGGCGCGCGGAGCTCGCTCACGGTGCCGTTGCGGCTGCACGATCGGGTGCTCGGCGTGCTCAACATCGAGAGCGGCGAGGCCGCGGCGTTCAATGAGGAGGACCGCCAGTTCGCCGAGATCTTCGCCCGCTACATCGCGATGAGCCTGCACATACTCGACATGCTCGTCGTCGAGGGCTCGACGGTGAACAAGGTC
>JBCAXI010000075.1:0-10258 GCA_038534175.1 Planctomycetota bacterium
AGACGAACATCACGGCGTCGGATGGCTCGATCATCAACTTCCAGTCGTTCGACATCGCGGGCAACGAGGGCGTGCGGTTCATCCAGCCGCACGCGGCGGCGCGCGTGCTGAACCGGATCGATGGCGCTTCGCCGACGCAGATCGATGGCGCGCTGTCGGCGAATGGCATCGTGTACTTGGTGAACCCCGCGGGCGTGATGTTCGGCGAGGGCTCGGTGATCGATGTCGCGGGTCTTGTGGCCTCGTCGGCCGACATCACGAATCTGAATTTCCAGAACGGGATCGACCGGTTCGTGGGCGCGGGCGGCGTGATCGAGAACCACGGCTCGATCCAGGCGACGAATGTGAGTCTGCTGGGTCAGCGTGTGCGGAACTTCGGCACGATCCGCGCGGATGGTGGCGTGGTGACGATGGCCGCGGGCGACTCGTTCCTGATCGGCGAGGTCGGCGGGAACATCCTGGTGCGCGTGGACGAGCACACGCTGGTGGGCGACGGCGCGACGGGCGGGTCCGGCGGGACAACGCCGAGCCTCGGCGCCGACGCGGGCGTGTACAACGAGGGCACGATCGAGGGTGGTCGTCCGCTGCTCGTGTCGGGCGATCTGTTTGCGCTGGGCGTGCACAACGTGGGCGAGATTCTGTCGGGCGGCGGCAAGACGACGCTGGCCGCGGCGGACGGCGCGGTGCACAACGAGGGCGTGATCGATGCCTCGGCGGTGGCGTCGAGCGACGCCGGCCTGCCGGTGTGGAACACGGGCTCGGTGGAGATCAGCGGGCCGACGGTGGTGCAGGCGGGCGAGGTGCGCGCCGATGGCGGCGGCTCGATCGATGTGTGGGGCCAGAACCACACCTACGTGCTGAGCGGTTCGGTGACGTCGGCCTCGGGTGGCGCCGCGATGACGGACGGCGGCGCGGTGACGATCGGCGGCGACGGTCGCACGGCGATCGAGTCGGGTGCGAGCGTGCTGGCCAACGCGGGCTTCGGTCGCGACGGCGGCACGGTGACGATCTCGGGCGCCGACGTGGCGTTCGACGGCTCGGTGGGCGTGTCTGGCGGCGCGGGCGGCGAGTCCGGCGGGGTGGTGTTCGAGGACCGATCGATTCTGGTGGGCGAGGGCTTCGGCGCGCTGCCGCGAGCGGCGGATGGATCGCTGTTGGCGTTGTCGCTGTCGGAGACCGCGTCGCGCTCGGCGCCGAGCTCGATCTCGGGCGCGGCGCTGGACAACGTGGGCGGCTCGGTGACGCTGCGGAGCGCCGACGCCTTGACGGTTGCCGAGACGCTGTCGGCAACGGGCTCGGTGGTGACGCTCGAGTCGGGCGGCGACGTGACGCTTGACGCGGGTGTCGAGGGCTCGACGGGGTTGCACGTGCGCTCGGGCGGGTCGTTCTCGACGCCGGGGCTTTTGGATACGCCGCTGGTGGTGGAGGGGGACTTCACGCTCATCGGTGGCGGCGATGCAAGCGTCACGATCGGGCAGTTGGTTGTTGACGCGGCGAGCATGCAGGTTGACGGTGACCTGTCGTTTACCGATACCGAGGTGTTCGCGGACACCGATCTGATCCTTCGCGCTTCGGGAGATGTGAACATCGCTACGTCCGCAGGAACGGGCGGCAGCGTCTCTATTGCTGGTGTTGAGGATTTGTGGATCGAGGCGGATGCCGACGTATCCATCGAGTTCACGACGGCCACCTTTGATCCCAATACTTCGCCGGTCACGGTGGAGGATGGCGATGGCGCCGTCACGGTGTTCTCTGCGTTCACGCTCACCGCTCCCGATGCGGATGGTGTAGTGGTGATCGCTGGCTCGAACGATGGGGGCATCATCAACTACGAGCCTGACCCCGTTGAGGAGCCCGGGCTCATGATGGACCCCCCGGGTACGTATGGCGTGCGGATTGAGCGGCAAAGTGGCGGCGCCTTCGACGCGGGGTTTGAGACTGTGTCGTCCATGCGGATCGTGACCAAGACATTCGATGTCCGCCAAGACTCGGAGGGCATGACGGCGTCGGAACGGCTCGACTTCGAGTATCGCGCCCCGGATGTGGCGACCAATTTCTTTGGTTCTTCAAGCGGATCACTGATCGTTGACGGTGACTTCATTAAGCGCAACGAAGGAAGGCTTCGTTTGCGAGGCGTTGGTGTTGGCGATCAGCCTGGCATTCAGATTACTGGTGCGCTCGGCGCTGAGTTCGGCAACGCCGCTCAGGGCGGGATCGTGTTTGATGGCACGGCCGAAGTCCAGGGGCTCACCAGCACGCTCTCGGTCATTGAGGCCAACGCGGACGTGGCTTTGCTCGGCGGCGTCGGGCGACCGGACGCCACTCCCAGCGCGATCGTGCCCACGACGATCACGTTGACCGGCGGCGATCTGTCACTCGGGGGCGTGGTCGACACATCCGGAATGGTGATGGCCGACAGCATCACGCTCGCCGAGAACCTCAACGCGGACATCGGCGGCGATCTGACCGCGGGCGTGGGCTCGATCGGTTCGAGCGGATCCGTGATCGCGCTGGGGGTGGCCGGCGACGTGACCGGCGCCACGGGCGTGACGATCGCCGGGCCGGCGACGATCGCCGGGGATCTGATCGCGACCACGGGCGGCGTTTCGGCGACGGGTGAGGTGACGACCACGAACGGCGGCTCGGTGCTGGCGGTGGGTGACATCGACCTCTCGGGGGGCGCGGACGTTGAGGGGCGCATCGAGTCGACGGCCGGGAGCGTCTCCACCGCCGGTACGCTGATGGTCGATCAGAGTGTGATCGGGCAGACCGGCGTGACGATCGCCGGGCCGGCGACAATCGGCGGGGACATCATCGCGACCACGGGCTCGATCGATCTGGACGGGCTGTTCACCAGCAGTGTGGACGGCTCAATCGAGGCGACGGACACGGGCGGCACGATCACCAGCGACCACGATCTCACGCTGAGCGGCGGCAACATTATCGCCGATCAGAACATCTCGCTGAACAACTCGACGAACGTCACGGGCCTGATCCGATCCAACTTTGGCAACATCGATTTCAACAACGCGATCAATCCGGGCGCGTCATCGGTCGCGACCCTGGGGCTGAGCGCGCTGGGGCCCAACACCACGATCCTGAGCGATCAGCCGTTGGGCGACGCGGGTACGCGCATGGGCCCGATCCTCGCGAATGGCGATGTCGAGCTGCGTTCGAACACGTTCGTGGACGGCAACGTGCAGTCGCAGAGCGGCGAGGTGGAGACGGGTGGCGTTCTCAACGTCAACAACGGCTTTGTGTTCGCGGGCACATCGATCCGCTTTGATGGCGATACGTTCGTCAACGATGCCACTCAGAACGTGGCCGCGGGTACGACGGTTGAGATCTCGAGCTCGAACGACACGATCTCGATCGCGGGCAACGTCATCGCGCCGCAGTCCATCGAGTTCGGCGGCGACGGGAACACCATCAGCGTCGGCGGCCGAGTGGACGCGGGCACGTTCGTTGACTTCTCGGGCAACAACAACCAGACACGCGTGGGCGACGCGATCCTCGCGGCCGGGGTGAACGGTGACGGGGTGTCGGTGCGTTCGACGCACGCGCTGCACCTGGGCGGACAGACCGTCGTGGACACGGTGGCGCCGAACCCGATGCGGTTCGCGTCGATCCAGGCGCCGGGCGATGTTGTTCTGCTCGGCGGAACGATCGCCACGGGCCCGGACGCGGGCGGCATCCAGGGTGACATTCTGGCCGGTGGCGCGCTGACGCTCGGTGGGACGACGGTGCTGGATGGCAGCCTGGTGGACGAGGGCCAGTTCCAGCTGCTGCGCGGGGGCGAGGCGTTCACGAACGGCGGCCCGACCAGCAAGGTGGTGGGCGAGCATCTCACGATTCTCGGCGATTCGATCACGATCAATGACGCGCTCTCCACCACGGGAACCGCGAACGATCTGATCATCAACGCGCCGACGACGCCCGGAAACGACTACATCATCGCGGGCGATCTGGCGGCGCGGTTCAATCTGCAGGTGCTCGGGGCGCCGACGATCAGCGCCAACTCGCTGCGGGCCGGGCAGATGCTCACCATCGGCGACGCGGGCGATCCCGGCGCGACGACGATCACCTTTACCGGTGGCAACCAACTCGTGGAGTCGGGCGCCGAGGGCGCGGACTTTGGCGTGATCAACCCGGCGATGCTGCAAACGCGTCTGTTCGGCTCGGTGAGCAAGTCCACGGCGGGCAATCTCGAGTTGTCGATCGGCAACGCCGCGGGCGTGGACATCGAGGTGGCGGGCGATCTGACACACAGCGGTGTGGGCGAGTTCGACAGCCAGAGCGGCCTGACAGTCGGCGACGCGGTGCGCTTCACGGGCGTCGGAGCTACCTCGGTGACGGTGGCCGACGGCGAGTTGATGCTGCTGGGCGACACGCAGAAGACGCTCGCGGGCGCGCTGGACGTGATCGCGCGGGACGCCGACAGCGGCGCCGCGCCCAGTGGCGGCGAGGTCACGATCGGTGGCGACCTCGTCACGGCCGACGGCGACATCACGCTGGGCGACGACGCGCTGGCGCATCGGGTGACGTTCTCTGGTTCGGGCACGGGCCTTGACGCGCAGCGCGTCGAGGCTGGTGGCACGGGCGAGGTCTTCATCGTGGTTGATGAGGCCTTCAAGAGCGGCGGCGACCTGCTGCTCGCCTCGCCGGTGAGTCTGTCGGGCAGCCTGGGCGGCGTCACGGATCCGCAGAACTCGGCGATGACGTTCGAGCAGCTGGTGACGTTCGTGCCGGTGGCTGGCAAGGACGAGGATCGGACGCTCGGCGCGGGCGGCCCGTTGGCGCTGGACATGGGCCTCCTGTTCGGCTCGGCGGCGGCCGATTCGGATCGGCTGACGCTCAACACGAGCCAGGTCGATCTGGCCTCGCTCGGCAGCATCTTGGCGCCGCTGGGTGTGACGCCCGAGCTCGAGATCACGGGCAACCTGTCGTCTGTCAACACGCTCAGCGTGTCGGGCTTCTCGCGGCTGATCGTCGGCGGCAACCTGTCGTCGGATCAGGACATCGACCTGACCGGCGTGCCCGGTCTCGAGGTCGGCGGCGACATCTCGGCGAACGACGGGATCATGCTCGGGACCAACGCGAGCGACGTGGTCGTGCTCAACGGCGCCGGGGCCCAGACGATCGACGCCGACGCGGATAACACCAACGCCGCGACCGACGTGCTCGACGTCGCGGGTGATCTCTCGAAGACCGGCGGCGCTCTGACGATCGCGACGGCGGCGACGATCGGGAACGATCTGCGTGTCGTCGGCGGCGATCTCACGACACAGGGCGTCACGGCGATTGGTCGCAATGTCCGGGTCGAGGACGGCGACCTGATCGCCCAGTCTTCGCTCGACGTGAACGGCGACGTGTTCGATGCGGACCCGGGTGATGCGCCCGGAACCGTCTATGGCGTGCAGGTGGTGAACGGCGCGTTGGACGCACAGGGCCCGCTCTTGCTCGAGGGCGACGTCGCGGCCGACAACGGCATCACGATCGCCGGCCCACTCACCCTCGACGGCATCGCGACGCAGCGGTTGGCCTCGTCCATCGGCAACGTGACGATCAACACGGCGGCAACGAAGGCGAGCGGTGATCTCGAGCTGGCCGCGGGCGGTGGGCAGACCGTCACCGTGACGGACGACATCGACGTGACGAATGGCGCGTTGGCGATCGAGTCGAGCTCCGTGCTCGGCGGCAACGTGTCGGCGAGCAGCCTCATCACGCTCGGCGACGACGCGGGCGAGACCACGCAGCTGAACGGCGCGCTCGCCCAGACCATCACCGCGACGGGTGGCCGAATTGACGCGTCGGGTGCTGTGAGCAAAGCGACGGGCGGGCTGGCGATCGTCACGTCCGCCACCGGCGCGGCGCCGAACACGATCGGCGGCGCGCTCACAGCGAGTGATGGCGATCTCTCCATCGCGGGCGACACGAGCGTCGCCGGCGACGTGCGGAGCGATATGGGCGCGTTCGACGCGTCCTCGCCCATCACGGCGAACGGGGCGATCTTCGCCCAAGACGCGATCACGCTCACGGGTGCCGGGACGACCTCGGCGACGTCGATCACGTCCGACACGTCGACGCTGACGTCGTCGCACACGCTCGACGTGGCGGCGGACGTGATGGCGCAGGACGCGATCACGCTGACCGGCGCGGGCGCGTCGCAGATTGGCACACGCGCCGCTAATGGCGATGTGGTGACCTTCGGCTCGCTCGTCTCGACGAACGCGTCGGTGGCGTCGACGCAAAGCCTCGATGTCACGGGGAACATCCAGGCCGGCACGAGCGTGACCGCCGGGGGCGACGTGGACGTCGACGGCGATGTGGTCGCGAGCAACGGCAACGTGTTGTTCAACGGCGGGGCGTCGCCCATCATGATCGACGGCTCGATCCAAGCGAGCATGGGCTCGGTTCGCTCCACGACGCAGCGGGTGGACGTCGCGACGGGGAGCATCACGGCTCGCGACGCGGTCGATTTGGCCGCCGGCGCGACGCTGGCCGCGGGAGGGATCGAGTCGACGGACGACTCCGTGACACTGGGCGCTGGATCGATGATCGCCCAGGGCGTCACCGCGGCGGCTGACTTGACGCTGGGCGCCGACGCGGGGCAGACCTCGATCGGCTCGGCGCTGGGCGCCGGCGACACGGCCATCTCGACCGGGCTCGGCCTGAACGTGGATCATGAGCTCGTGGTTGAGAACGGCAACGTGAGCGTCGTGACGGACCTGAACAGCACGGCCCCGATTGACATCGCGGGGAACCTCGATGTGAGCGAGCTTGCCGCGCTCGGCGCCGCGACGGTGGTGCGCGGGGCGATGGAGGCCGACAACCTGACAACGATGGACACGCTGGACGTGACCGACACGCTCGCGGTCGCGAACAACGCGACGCTCGGCGGTGCCACGGTGGTTGGCGGCGACGTCAACGTCGGCGGCGACCAAGACGTGGGCACGCTCCTGGCGATGGCGCCGGTGACAGTTGGTGCCAACGTGACGGCAGACGAGGCCATCTTTGAGTCGACGCTCACGCTCAGCGGCGACAACGCCCAGCGTGTGGAGTCCAGGTTCGGCTCGCTTGAGATCGCCGAGACGGTGACCAAGGCCGGCAGCGGCGACCTCACGCTCGATGGCGCGACGACGCTGAGCGTTGGCGAGGCGTTGTCGGCTGAGGCGGTCAACGCCGGGACACTCGCGATCAACGTGGGCGTGGGCGACGTGACGCTGATCTCGGGCAGCGGCTCGACGCTGGGCGGCTCGGTCGATATCGCGATGGGCGGCCTGACGTTGTCGGGCCCACTGATGATTGATTCGGCGGGCAACGCCGTGGCGATCCGCACGGCGGTCGGGCAAGACGCGTCGATGGTCTCGGGCGATCAGCAGTATGGCTTGCTGGCGTCGACGAACGATCTTGATCTGATCTCGAACAGCGATGTTCGTTTCCGCGGCAATGTGACGAGCAACTCGCTCGATGTGACGGCGTCTCAGGTCGTGGTCGGTGTGAGCGGCAGCGCCGCCGAGCTGGCGTTCGATACGACTGGTGGCCAGACGTACGCCGCGCCGGTCGTGCTGAACCAGGGCGGGACGTTCCAGGCGTCCAACTCGAGCGCGATCGCGTTCGATGGGGCGGTGACCGGGGCCGGCGATCTGACGGTCAACACGTTGGGCGGCACGAGCTTCGCGGGGCCGGTGAGCGTTGGCGGTCTGATGACCGACATCGCTGGCTCCTTCGGTGATGATCCGGACGTTGCAACGAACACGGTCACGTTCGCGGACGACGTGCTGGCCAGCGGGGATCTGCAGATCAGCGAGCCAGCGATCCTGACTGGGCCGGCCGCGACGCGCACGTTCGCGTCGTCGGGCGGCAGCGTGACGTTCTTGGATGGCCTCAGTGGCCCCGGGTTCGACGTCGTGATCCAGGGCAGCGACGACGCCCAGCTCTTTGGCACGACCGCGCTCAATGATCTGACCATGACCGCGGGGCGCCAGGCGGTGCTGAGCACGGGGCTGTACGACGGCACGGGCGCCCTTGACATCACTGGTGGCACGAGCGGCACGGTCGATGCCACGGCCGCGGGAGTGATCCTGCGGGGTCCGATCACGCACACCTCGGTCACCGCGACCGCGGAGAGCGGCAAGCTGACGCAAGAGGGCGGTCGCATGATCGTGACCAACGGCGTCGCGCTGCTTGCGAGCGCCCCGGTCGAGATTCGCGGCGTGGTCGAAGCGGGCTCACTGCAGGCGACCTCCAGCCAGACCGGCGTCTTCGTTGGCCCGGGTGCCCTGATCGAGAGCGGTAATGGCGTCAACCTCACGGCGGCGAACAACGTCACCGTTCTGGGCAACGTCACGACGGCCGCCGGCCCGATCGAGCTCTTCGCCGGCGAGTCCGACGGGTCCGTCGGGCGTGTGGTCACCGGCTCGAAGAACGTGGGCGCCGGGCCGACCAATGGCGACCTGATCGCCGAGGCGGGCTCGATCACTCTGCGAGGCGACGGGCTCGACCTTCAGGGCATCACGGATGCCTCGAATAGGGTCTCACTCAACGCCCGCAGCCGTGACCTCACGCTCGGCGGCACGATCGTGGGCAACTCGGTGGTGCTCAACGACATCGCTGCTCTGGACGTGAACAGCCGCGGGCCGGGCACGATCGCGACGGTGCAAACGAACGGGTCGGACCTGGTGTTCGATATGCCGATCGATGGTGACGCGAGCAACCCGGGCGGACTCATCTTGCAGTCGGGCGGCAACCTGACGCTGCAGCAGAACGTGGGCGCGAGCACGCCGCTGGCGTCACTGACGCTGCGGACGCCGCCGGTGGACCCGTTGCCCGGCGAGCCGCTGAACCTTGATGGCACGCCGATTCTGGCGGCCGACGGCACGCCCGACACCACGGTGACGTCGGTGATCCGTCTTGAGATGGACGAGATCAACGTCACGAATGAGCTGGTGTTCAACGACAAGATCCGCTCGGAGGCGCCGGAGATCGCGTCGATCTACGCGATCCCGAGCGACCTCTCGATGCTGGGGTCGACGGACAATCCTTACACGCTGACGATCAACGCCGGCGACTTCGCGATGGCGCAGAACGAGAAGCTCACGGTGCTGGGCAACCTGGAGATCAACTCAACCGGCACGGCGTTGCTGGGCGATGTCACCTCGCTGGGCAGCCAGATGGTGTCGGCGCCGGGCGGTATCACGCTGCTGGGCCGCGGCATCAGCACGCTTCGCGCGCCGAACCTCGGTTTGGGCGAGGAGCCGGACGGCGGCGTGGACTACGTGACGGGCGGGGCGTTCACGTTCGGGCAGCGGCCTGGCGTGCGTTCGTTCGCCGGCAACAACCAGGGCCGCTTCGGCAGCCTGAACGCCGCGGGCCCGTCGAACGGAAATCTGTCGGGCCAGCTGATTCAGGACTTCGGCGCCCAGGTGGAGCTGTCGCTGCTGCTGCCCGAGGTGCTGTTCGACCAGACCACGGGTGCGCTGTTCGCCACGCCGGCGGTGCAGGGCTACCTGGCTGATCCCACGCGGCTCACGGTGCTTGATCTGCAGTCGAGCGGCCCGACGATCGCGGACGTGTCGACGTCGTTCGCAGGCGCGTTGCCCGACTTCGTGGCGATCCAGGAGGTCGAGAGCGAGGTGGCACTGACGCTGACCGAGCTCGAGCTGCTGAGAAAGCTGTCGATCGAGGCTCGGCGACCGGACGAGAGCGCGTTCCGCGAGAGCGCCGAGGCGGGCGTGAGCCTGTTCGACGACGCGCCGGGCCGTCTGCAAACGCCGTCGCCCGTGACCGCCGACCGCCTATTCAACGACCGCGTGCGTGGCGTGCTGCGTGAGTTCCGCTCACTGCGGCGTTACGGCTCGGAGGAGACGGTCGAGACCGTGACCGACGCCGAGACCGAGATCATCCGGTTCTCGTCGCGTTTGCAGGACGACTGGCTCGAGTATGCCGAGAGCACGCCCGAGGAGCTGTGGTCGGGCGATGGCTTCCGCGGCTACCTGGTCGACCAGGGCGAGGACGACTCGATCCGGTTCATCGATGGGCTTCGCGACGCGGTGCAGCGCATCCGCTCGCTGGGCGTGACGGACCGCGAGTTCCGCGACAGCCGCCAGGAGGTCCTGGGCAAGGCCAAGCCCCGCGAGATGGACGCGGAGATCTTCTACGAGCTGTTCGAGCTGGACGGTGACACATTCGACCGGACCGCCCCGGCACCGGACGTCGAGCAGGGGCCCATGCAAGACACGCCCGAGGCCGAGGGCTT
>JBCAXI010000076.1:0-10205 GCA_038534175.1 Planctomycetota bacterium
AGCGCGATACCGAGCCGCTCCTGCGACCATCCCCGCTTTCGTGCTTCGGCGAACACCTCGCGTCCGCGAGCGTGGTGCGTGAGGAACCACAGTCTCTGATCACGCCCGGTTCTCGGGTAGTCCCATGTCTCAAGATGGCGCAGCGCTCGCACGATGAGCACCGCGCGTTGCGTTGGAGTGAGGCTCCGCATGGCGAGCTCCGCCTTAAGCACGCCGAATGGATCCAGCCATGTGAATCGCATGGCCACGAGCGTCGGCGTCGGCAGTGCGCGAACAAGCGGCGAGTCGGGTGAGTGCGAGAAGAGACCGAGGATGAGGCCGACGACCCCGGTGAAGATGAGTGCGGCGCCGCGGAGTTGTTCTTTGCGGGTCAATCCGCCGCGAATGGCGCGTCCCTCTGCGCCGCATTCCGGACAGCGGAGCGAACCTCGCTCCGGTAGGCCGGCGAGGTTGTACCCACAGCTTGCGCAACCGCCCACCACCGGCTTGCGATAGAGGACGCGCATCCTCAGTCCGAGGATGAGGCAGGTAAGCACGGCGCCGTACCCGAGAATCGTTAGCAGAATCACGCCGCCAGCCTAACGGCGACTCGGAACAAATCCGAGCCTCCTCCCGCGGCGACTACCATCCCCCGTGCCCGACGACCCCATTCCCCAGCCCACCGACGCCGACGGCTATCAAGCCAAGGACGCGCCGCCCGCGTGGGGTGTCGAGTCGCACGACGAGCGGATGGCGCGGCTGTCGAAGAAGGCCCGCTCGCTCGGGGAGTGGCCGGGCGTGTATCTGATGAAGGACGCCGCGGGCGTGGTGCTCTATGTGGGCAAGGCGGCGCGGCTGCCGGATCGGGTGTCGAGCTACTTCGTGCCGTCGGCGGATCTTGGGGCCAAGAAGCAGGGCCTGCTCGATGTCGTGCACGACTTCGAGACGATCCGCTGCGAGACGGAGTGGGAGGCGCTGCTCACCGAGAACCGGCTCATCAAGGACATCAAGCCGAAGTTCAACGAGCGCCTCACCGACGGCAAGTCGTTCCCGTATCTCATCGTGACGCAGAACGAGGACTTCCCGCGCGTGTTCGTGTCGCGCAACCCGACGGGCGTCGAGAAGGACGGGGACGTGGCGCCGGAGATGAAGGGCGCGAAGATCTTCGGCCCGTTCACGAACGCGGGGGCGCTGCGCGAGGCAGTGCAGGTGGCCCAGCGCGTCTTCCAGTTCCGCACGTGCAAGCTCGACATCATCGACGGCGATCCGAAGAACAAGTTCTTTCGCCCGTGTATCTTGCACTCGATCGGCCAGTGCACGGCGCCGTGCGCGGACAAGATCTCCGCCGAGGCGTACCGACGCGACACCGAGCACTTCGTGCGTTTCCTGGGCACGAAGCGTTCGGCGATGCTCAAAGAAATGCGTGAGGAGATGGCCGAGGCGAGCAAGAGCCTCGCCTTCGAGCGTGCCGCGGCCCTGCGCGATCAGATCCGCGCGATCGAGCGTCTTGATGAGCGCGCCACCAAGTCCGACGGTTGGCAGCCCGAGACCGAGCTGAGCTACGTCGATCCGATCAAGGGGCCGAAGAGCCTGCAAAGAAGCCTCAAGCTCGACGAGCCGATCCGATGCATCGAGGGCATCGACATCGCGCATCTGGCCGGTGGTGAGACGGTCGGCGCCAAGGTCTGCTTCATCGACGGCAAGCCGTTCAAGGACCAGTACCGGCGCTACCGCATCAAGTCGGCCGACAACGACGACTACACCAGCATCCGCGAGGTTGTGAGCCGTCGGTACCGCGAGGCGGGCGCGGGGCAGGAGCTGTATCCGGATGTTGTGCTCATCGACGGCGGCCTCGGCCAGCTCCACGCGGCGCTCGAGGCGTTCGACCTGTTGGACGTGAAGCCGCCGATGGTGATCTCGCTGGCGAAGAAGGAAGAGCTGATCTACGTGCAACGCGAGAGCGAGCCGATCAAGCTCAGCCGCTCGAACCTGGGCCTCAAGCTGTGCCAGCAGGTGCGTGACGAGTCGCACCGCTTCGCGCAGCACTACCACCATGTGTTGCGGCGCAAGGCGACGCTGGAGGAGTAGGGGAGCTACACCGCCACGCGCTCGGCGTGCTCGGCGATCCATGCGGGGACCGCGATGGAGATCGCGCCGACCTTCATCGAGCGGGCGGGTCCGACGTTGAGAAAGGTTGGGCCGGCGAAGCGGAGCTCGTCCCACGGGACCGAGGCGTCTCGGAGCGCGAGTAGTCTTCCGATCCGTGACGTTCGCAGGTGCAGATAGCGCCGATCGGCTATGACGTGCACGGACCAGCCCAGATTGACAAAGCCAGCGCGCATGGACTGGAAGCGTCGGTCGTCGGCCGGACCGTCGGCGGGATTGGGCTCTATGGGCGGGTACGGCTCGAGCGGCGCGTTCCACGCTGATCGCGCGAGCATGCGTGCCAGCGCGAACGATCCCCACACGCAGAACACCGCCCAGGCGATGGCGAACACGGCAATGACGGGCTGCGGGGGCATGGGGTCGGTCTTAGTGGGAGATCGGGCGGGCGCCGTTCACGAGCGGGGCTCAGCTCTCCTCGAGCGCCCGCTGGTATCGCTGGATGACCTTGGCCCGCGTGATGATGCCGATGGGCAGGCGGTCGTCGATGGGGCTCACGACGCACAGGCCCGCGACGTCGTGGTCGGCGAACTTGTCCATCACGAGGTCGAGCGTCTCATCTCGGCGGACGGTGGGCAGGTCGTTGCGCAGCAGCTCGGCAACGAGCAGCAGGGGGATGGCCTCGCGGTCGATGAGAGCCGAGCGCACGTCGGCGCCGGTGACCATGCCTTGGTAGGCGCCCTCCTGGTCGACGACGACGAAGTCGGGCACGTGGTGGTGGGCGTGGAGTGTGATGAGCTTGCTGAGCGGATCGCTGGCGTAGATGGACTCACGAGGGATGGTCGCCAGCTCGCACGACGAGACCGGCAGCGCGCGCATGATGGTGAGGTCGCGAGCGCGCCCGACGTTGAGCCCCTCGCGGCGCAGCTTGTAGGTGTAGATGCTGTCGGGCTGGACGAGCTGCGCCACCACGGTGGCGATGACCGCGGCGACCATGATCGGCAGCAGGACATAGACGTCGCGCGTGAGCTCGAAGAGCATGAGGATGGCGGTAAGCGGGGCGTGGGTGGAGCCGGCGACGACGGCGGCCATGCCGACGAGCGCGTAGGCCGCGGGCGAGCCATCGGCGGGCATGAGCCCGAGGGCTTCGAGCGAGACGCCGAACGCCGCGCCGGTCGCGGCACCGAGAAAGAGGCTGGGCGCGAACACGCCGCCCGAGCCCCCGCTGGCGAGCGTGAGGGTCGTGGCGAGTGCCTTGATCGCGACGAGCGCGACGAGGAGGCCAAACGCGACGGGCACGGCGCCCGCGGCGTCGATCGCCTCGCCCGCGTACGCCTCGGGCGCGAGCAGCCATCGGATTGTGTCGTACCCGTTGCCGAAGAACGCGGGGATCTGCGAGTCGCCGCTCTGGTCGAACAGGGTGGGCACGACCGTCACCCACGCCACGCCGAGCAGGCCGAGCAAGGCCGCGCCGATGAGCGGGCGGACCAGCGGGTGCACGCGCGTCTGCTCGAACCGGTCCTCACCCCAGTGCAGCAGCATGTTGAAGAGCACGGCGACGCCGCCGCAGATCATGCCGAGCAGCAGGTAGCTGGGCATCTCGACGAGCGAGAACTCGTAGCCCGCGTCGAGAAGGCCGCCGGCCGCGAAGATCGCCTCGTTCTGGCCGCTCACGGCCTGCGTGGTCGCGGTGGAGAACACGCTGGCGACCACGATGGGCGTGAAGCGCTTGAGGCTGAAGTCGCGGAGGAGGATCTCGAGCACGAAGAAGACGCCGGCGATGGGCGTGTTGAAGATGGAGCCGATGCCCGCCGCGGCGCCGCAACCCACGAAGGTCATCATCAGATCGCGGTCGATCTTGAGCTTCTGTCCGAACCAGGATCCAAGGGACGATCCGATGTGGACGATGGGCCCCTCGGTGCCGGCCGAGCCGCCCGAGCCCACGGTCATGATCGACGCGAAGACCTTGACGACGCCGATGCGCGCCGGGATGACCCCGCCGCTCTTGATGATGGACTTCATGACCTGCGGCACGCCGTGGCCGCGGGCGTCGCTGGCAAAGAAGTACACCAGGGCCGATGTGACCGCGGCGCCGGCGACGGGCAGGGCGACGAGCAGCCAAATGGGGCCGGCGCGTTTCGAGTCGCGCACGAGGTACTCGAGCTCGTGCAGGACGAACGCGAAGCCGATGGCCCCGAACGCCGTGGCGACCCCGATGAACGCACCGAGCGCGATCAACGCCCACTCGTTGGTCAGGCCGAGTCGAGAGACAATGGTCGAAACGCGGCCTGGCATCGGACCGCTAGCCTAGTCGCTCCCGAGCAGACGCCGCTGGTCCGGGTGCTCGCCGAGCAACTCCACGGCGCCGGTCTGGATGTCGTACACCGCCGCCACGACCAGCAGCCGGTCCTCGCGAACGAGGTCGGCGATGAGCTCGCTGTGCGTCAGCAGCCGCTCGATGCTGTGAAAGGCGTTGAGCGCGACGACGCGGTTGACCGAGGGGCTCTTGCCGGGCCGCTCCTCCTCGGCCTGGCGGACGGCGGGCGCCACCAGATCCAGCACCGCCCCGATGTTGCCGGGCAGATCGGTGTGCTCGATCGCGGCCTTCACCGCGCCGCAGTCCGTGTGTCCCAGCACTAGCAGCAGCGGCGCCCCGAGCAGTGTGACGCCGAACTCCAGGCTGCCCGTCATTTTCGGCCCGCACACGTTGCCCGCGACGCGGACCACGAACAGGTCACCGATGCCCTGATCGAAGATGCGGTACACCGGTAGCCGAGCGTCGGCGCACGCGAGCACGGCGGCGACGGGGAGGTGCTCGTCGGTCCTCGCGGCCGCGGCCCGCTCTCGGGGCATGCCCGTCGCGGGATGGTCGGAGCGACCCTCGACAAATCGTTGGTTGCCCTTGAGGAGTCGGGCGAGGGCGCCGCGGGGAGAGATGGTCGGCGCTGGGGGCATGCCTCGCATCATCGAACGCGGCGTCGGCCTGTGCAAGTCCTGCTCGGCGCGTTGGCGCCGAGCGGGCGCGGCTCTTTGGGGCCTGCGATCGGCTTACTCGCCGATGATCTGGCTCTGGCGCGGGTGCTCGCCCATGAACTCGACCTGCCCGCTGGCGAGGTCGTAGACCGCGGCGACGACCATCAGGTCGCCCGACTTCACGCGATCGGCGATCATCTGGCTGCCGAGCAGGTTGCGAACCTGACGGAAGGCGTTCATGCGGATCGCCGTGTCGAGACGCTCGCTCTTGGTGCCCATCGTGCTGTTCTCGACCGCCGGGCGGATCGGGTCGATCACCGCGGGGATGCTGCCGGGCAGCGGGGTCTCGCCGAGCGCCGCGTCGACCGCGCCGCACGCCGAGTGACCCAGCACGACAAGCAACGGCGTCTGCAGCACGGCCGTGCCGTACTCGACGCTGCCCGTCACCTGTGGGCCCGCGACGTTGCCGGCGACGCGCACGACAAACAGGTCGCCGATGCCCTTGTCGAACAGACGCTCGATGGGCTTGCGCGAGTCGGCGCACGCGAGAATGCTCACGTACGGCTTCTGACCCAACGAGGTCTCCTTGAGACGCTCGTCGCTCATGCGCGGGTGCTCCGAGCGATTGTCGACGAATCGCTGGTTGCCATCCTTCAAGGCCTGCAACGCCGCCTGGGGCGTCGCGGGGCGCGCGTGGTCGTGGGCGGCGGCGGTGGCCAATGAAACACCGGCAACGGCCGCGGCAAGCAGCGCGGCGCCAACTCGAATCGAACGCGTCATAACGAGGTCCTTTCCGCCGAACGCGACGCGGGGTCGCGGCCTCGGCCCATCTTCAGTCTCAGTGGGAGGATGGTTGGCGTCGCCGCCATGCGCGGGAAGAACTCGGCCACGAAAATCGAACGCGTTGCGCCGATTCAATACATGCAATCGCATCCGAATAGCGGGTATGCGACGGCTTAAACCGGCACGCCGACGTCGCGCTCGCTGGACGCACGGCCATTGCCGCGATCGCCGCCGTCGATCTCGGCCGGATCGTCGATGAGGAGTTGCTCGACCGCCGGCGCGTCGGCCAGCGGCTTGCCCTTCTCGTCGGTCAGCCGCTTGCCATCGAGCGTGGTGATCGTCGGCGTCGGGTTGGCCTTCTCGTGCTCGTCGAGTTGCCGCTCGAGCGATTGCTTCTTGTCGTCGTCGAGCTCGGCCCACTTGCCACGACCGCGGCACTTGGGAAAGTTCGAGCAGCCGAGCCAGGGCCCGCGCACGCCGCTGCGAAGGTTCAGCGGCGCCTCGTCGATCGGACAGGGCAGGTCCGTCACCAGCGGCGGGATCGAGGGCGCCTGCACCTTGCCCTTCTTGTCGATGTTTAGGATCAGGCCCTTGCTCTGGTCCTCGCCGTCCTCAAGGTGCGTGGTGAGGAACGGCCCGAAGCGCCCCGTCCGCCGCACCATCGGGCGGCCGGTGCGGGGGCACTTCACGTTCACGAACTCGGCCTTGCGCGGGCGCCCCTCGCGGTCGCACGGGCACGCGTACTTGCACTCGGGATAGGTCGAGCAGCTAAGGAACCGCCCGTTCTTCCCGAAGCGGTACACCAGCGTCGAGCCGCAGGTCTCGCAGCGGTACTCGTCCGGCGCGGGCACGACCTCGGCCTTGGCGTGCTGCAGCTCCTCGTGCGCGCGCTCGAGATTCTCGGCGAACGGCCCGTAGAACCGCTGGAGCATCTCGATCCAATCGAGGTGCTCGTCCTCGACCTTGTCGAGCTCGGCTTCCATCGCGCGGGTGTAGCTCACGTCCATGATCTTCGGGAACGCCTCGACGAGCTTGTCGGTCACCACCTCGCCCAGATCCGTCGCGTAGAACGCGCGCCCGATCTGCTCGACGTAGCTGCGGTCCTGGATCACCTGGATGATCGACGCGTACGTCGACGGGCGCCCGATGCCCTCGGCCTCAAGGATCTTGATCAGCGAAGCCTCCGAGTACCGCGAGGGCGGGCTCGTGAACTTCTGCTGCGGATCGAACGCGAACGGGCTCAGCGACTGGTCGGTGTCCAGCCGCGGCAGCTGCGCGTCCTCGCCCGCGCTCGGCACGCCCGTCACCTTGTAGAACCCGTCAAACGCGAGCACGCGCCCGCTCGCCCGGAACGTGCACGGCTGCTTGGCGTCGGTCCCGCCCTCGATGAGCGCGGTGGTCGCGTCCCACTCGGCCGGAACCATCTGGCACGCGACAAAGCGCTGCCAGATCAGCTCGTACAGCTTGAGCTGGTCGGGCTTGAGCGCCTTCTTGATTGATTGCGGCGTGCGCGACACGTCCGTCGGGCGGATCGCCTCGTGCGCCTCCTGCGCCTGCGTGCTCTTGGTCTTGTAGAAGATCGCCTTCTCAGGGAGATACGTGTCCCCGTACGTCCGCCGGATGTGGTCGCGGCAGGTGTTGACCGCCTCGGGCGCGAGGTTGGTCGAGTCCGTACGCATGTACGTGATCAGACCCGTCGGCCCCTCGCCCGGCACGTCCACGCCCTCGTACAACGACTGGGCGGTCGACATCGTCCGACGCGCCGCGAACCCCAGCCGGCTCGATGCGGCCTGCTGCAGCGTCGAGGTGATCAGCGGCGGCGCGGGCCGGCTCTTCGTCCGACGCGTCTCGATGTTCTTGATCTTGTACGGCGTCGATGGATCCGCGACGCCCCGAACCGTGCGCACGAACGTGCCTGGCCCCTTGCCCCGGTCGTCCTCGCGCGTCTCCGCCTCGATGTCCGTCAGGCCCACCAGCTCGGCCACGCTCTTCACGCGATCGGTCAGGTCCTGGACCCCGAGCTCGTTGCCATCGGCGTCCGAGCCCTTTGACGAGATGTCGAACTTGGCACCCGCGACCTCGATCAGCTCGGCCCGGATCGCGCCCTCTTGCCCGAGCCAGGCGTTCTGCGCCTTCTGCGTCGGCGGCTGGTTCTTGTCGTCGCGCTGGCCGAGCAGCTCGCGCCACGCCGGACCGAGGCGCTCGGCGTCGGACTTGCTCAGGCTGAACAGGCCCTCGACACGCCAGTACTCATCGGGAATGAACGCCCGGATCTCGCGCTCGCGCTCCACGACCAGTCGCACCGCGACTGACTGCACGCGCCCCGCGCTCAGCCCCCGGGCGACCTTCTTCCAGAGCAGCGGCGAGACCTGGTATCCCACGATGCGGTCGAGGATCCGGCGCGCCTGCTGCGCGTTGACCTTGTCCTCGTCGATCGAGTGCGGGTTGTCGAACGCCTTGCCGATCGAGGCCTTCGTGATCTCGGGAAAGATCACGCGCTTCGCCTCGGTCGAGGGGATGTTCAGCAGCTGGGCGAGGTGCCACGCGATCGCCTCGCCCTCGCGGTCGAGGTCCGTCGCGAACCAGATCTCGCCGCCGGTGGAGAGCGTCTCCTTGGCCGCGCGCTGCAGGTCCTTGACCACCGCCTCCTTGCCGTCGAGCACCTGGTAGCTGGGCGTGAACCGCTTCTCCAGATCCACGCCGGGCACCGGCTGCTTCACGCCCTTGGGCGCCTTGGCGGGCAGATCGCGCACGTGCCCCACGCTGGCGAGCACGAGGTAGTCCTTGCCCAGGTACTTGTTGATCGTCTTGGCCTTGCTGGGCGACTCGACGATCACGAGGTGCTTGCCCTCGGCGTCGCCCTTCTTGGTGCCCAGCCCTCGCCCGGGGCCACGACGGCTCGACGCCTTCTTGCCGCCCGCCCCGCCCCCGGAGGCCTTCGACGACCGCCCCGACGCCTTTCTGGTCGTCTTCTTCGTGGTCTTCTTTTTAGAGGTCTTCTTGGCCATCGGTCTCAATAAGCAGGTGGGTGCGGCCGGCCTGAGGGGTGGGGTCGGCGACGGAGAGGGAAGGGCCACGGGCCCGGCGTGTCAAGCCAAGTCCGTCACGGGGCGTGATCGGCCAGAACACCCCGAGTCGGTCGCGATATTCCACAACACTTGATCGAGAACAACCTAAACAAGGGGTCTATCTGACGCCGATCGCCCGTAGCACCGCGCCACGCAGGGTCGGTCGATCGGCCTCCGCGGCGTCCAGCCACACCGACCCGGGCGTCCGCCGAAGCCGACGCAGCCACGTCCGCTGGTTCTTCGCGAATCGGCGCGTCTCGATCTTGATCTGCTCCACCGCCTCGTCGATCGTCCAATCGCCCGCCAGGTGGCGGAGCAACTGCTTCGTGCCGAGCGCCTCTCGCGCCTGCGGCCCGAGCGTGCCCGCCTCGTGCAGCCGCCGGGTCTCCTCCAGCAGGCCGGCCTCCATCATCTGCTTCACGCGGGCGTTGATGCGCGGGTTGATCGCCTCGGTCGGCCACGCGAGGCCCACAAGCACGCAGTCGGTTCGGGCCGAGGCGGCGCGGTCCCATTGCGCCTGCAGCTCGCTGATGGGCGTTCCGGTGAGGCGTTGGACCTCGAGCGCGCGGATCGTTCGTCGCTCGTCGTTGGGGTGCAGCCGACCCGCCGCCTCGGGGTCCACCCGCTCCAGCTCGGCCCGAAGCGTCGCGAGCCCCATCGCCCGGAGCTCGGCCCGCAGCGCCTCATCCGCCGGCGGCCCCTCGAACAAGCCCTCGAGAAACGCCTTCACGTACAGGTGCGTGCCCCCGACGACGATCGGCGTCTTGCCGCGGGCGTGGATGTCGGCGATCGCCGACTCGGCGGCCGCGAGCCAGTCGTGGACTGTGAAGGCCTCGGTCGGCTCGACGAGGTCAATCAGGTGGTGCGGAACGCCGCCCCGCTCGACCTCGGTCGGCTTGGCGGTCGCGATGTCGAGCCCGCGGTAGACCTGCAAGGCGTCGCAGGTGACAACCTCCCCGCCCACGGCCTTGGCGACCTCGACGGCGAGGGCGGACTTGCCCCCCGCGGTGGGGCCGACGAGCACGGCGAATCGGACTGGAGCCTTGGATTGGGACACTCACCGACTCTATCGGGGAGCGCTCCTATCGTTCGGGCTATGCCCGCTCCGCGCATCGCCATCGTGGGCCGACCGAACGTCGGCAAGAGCTCTCTGGTCAACATGCTGGCCGGGGAGAAGGTCGCCATTGTCGACGACCAGCCGGGCGTCACCCGGGACCGGGTCTCGGTCGTGGTCGATCTGGATGGGGAGGATGGCGAGCGGGCCGTCGAGCTGACCGACACGGGTGGGTTCGGGGTGTA
>JBCAXI010000077.1:0-10094 GCA_038534175.1 Planctomycetota bacterium
ATGCGCGAGCGGGCGCCGCCCTTCGCAAAATCTCCGGTCTTTCGCATGCGAGAGACCGGACCCAAGCCAAGGCAGGGAGCGCCCCAATGGCCGACTACACCGCGTTGCTCGAGGCCGGCCGCGAGGCCGTCCTGCTCGCCTCCAGCGTCACCCGGCAGGTCCAGGGCGCGATCGAGCAGGTCCGGGCCATCACCAAAGAGGACGACTCGCCCGTCTCCGTCGCCGACTACGCGGCGCAGGCGATCGTCGGACGCGTGCTCGCCGATCGGCTTGGGGGCGACGTCATCCTCGTGGGCGAAGAGGACTCGAGCTACCTGAGCGATGACACCCACGCCGCGGTGCTCGACGCCGTGCTCGCGGCCGTGCGCGAGATCGACGAGAGCATCAACGAGGACCAGCTCCTCCGAGCGATCGACGTCGGCGCGGGCGACACGCACCACGCCGGCTTCTGGACGCTCGACCCCATCGACGGCACCAAGGGCTTCCTCCGCGGGCAGCAGTACTCCATCGCGCTGGCGTACATCGAGCGCGGCGAGCCCGTTGTCGCGGCCCTGGCCTGCCCCAACCTCGCGATCGGATTCGACCACGATGTGAGCCAGGTCGACGCCGAGGGCTCGCTCTACGTCGCGATCAAGGGCGACGGCGCCTGGGAATCTCGCTGCACGCCCGACGCCGCGAGCGCGCCCACCCAGCTCCAACGCCTCGACCACGACGAGGGCGAGGCGATCACCGTCTGCACATCCGTCGAGGCCAAGCACTCCAACATCGCGCGCACCAACACGCTCATGGACGAGGTCGCCGAGCCGTGGGACCGCCTGCCCATCGACAGCCAGTGCAAGTACGCGGTGGTGGCGCGCGGGCAGGCCGACGCGTACGTGCGCATGCCCGTGCGCAAGACCTACATCGAGCGCATCTGGGACCACGCCGCCGGCGCCCTCATCGCGACCGAGGCCGGCGCGGGCGTCTCCGACATGTTCGGGCGGCCGCTCGACTTTGGGCACGGCCGCGGACTGGAGCAGAACCAGGGCCTCATCGTCGCGGCGCCCCGCGTGCACGCCAAGCTGCACGCCGCGATGGAGAGCCTCGGCTACGGTCGCGACTGATCGCCTCAACCCGCCCATCGCGGCGGCCGCATCATGCCAGCTCGATCCGCTCGAAGTAGTCACCGCCCTGGCTCGTCAGCCGCTCGGCCTCGGCCCACGCGGCCGCCACGAACGCCGACGCCACCGCCCGGGCGTCGATGGCGTCGATCGCCATGTCGAGCTTGTCGGTGCGGATCGAGCCGGTGATCAGCTCGACGCCCATCACCGCGGCCTCCTCATCGAAGCCCTCGCCTTTCAAGAACTCGTCGAACGCCAGACGCAGCCGCAACGTCCACTCGCGCTCACCCCGAAGTCGGATCGAGGCCGTGCCGTCCGAACGCATGCGCACGCCCCGCCCATCTCCACGAGCCGCCTTCATCACCGCGCGGGCGAACGACTTGGCCAGCTCGATCCGATCGTCCATCGACGACGCGTCCGCGTCGACCACGAAGAACCCAATCGGCGCCATCGACTCGTCATCGGGCAGGAACGCGAGCTCGAGCACCACGCCTCATCTCCTCACACGTCCTCACGGCATCCAGACGAAGCCCAACGCCGAGCCCACGTCCTTCTGGATCGAGCCGCGTCGACCCACCGCGTCCCACCAACGCCGCAAGCTGTCGAGCTGCGGATCGATGCCCGAGTTCTCGTACGCCTGCGGCGGGCGCTGGTGGTCCGACGTCGCCCGCGCGTACACGTCCACGCCCAGCACCAGACGAATCACCCGCTCCAGCGAGCGTTTCTGGTCCGTCGCGAGCGCGCTCGACGGGTCGACCGCCGGCTGGGCTCTGAACAACGCATCGATCGCGTTGCCCAAATCGGCCAGCGTGCGATGCCGCTTGAGCCGGCGTTCGGCGGTGTACCCGAGCACGGCGCTGCGCAGCGCGTTCACCGAGCTCACCAGCGCGTCCGGGTCGTCCTTGCCGTTCGTCGAGATCAGATTGAGCAGCTGCTGCGAACGATCCATGACGCCACGCGGCACCTGCACGTCGGCGGTGGTCACGATCACCTCGAAGAACGGCGCCTGCGCCCGCTCGCCCTGGTACACCATGTCGGGCGAGAGCGGCCCATAGATCAGCTCGTCCGTCCGACGATCCCGATACACCGGGTAGGCCCACTCGACGTCGGTCCCCATCGAGCGCCGCCCCACCACCATCCACGAGCCGCGACGCAGCAAGCCAAGGTCGGCCTGGTTCGCGCCCTCGAACGTCGCCAGCGCGTGGAACTGCACCAGATAGTCAAGCAGAATCTCGTTCTCGCGATTGCCCAGGATCTGCCGCGCCGCCTCGATCGCGACGTCCACACCCGGGATCACCGGGTGCGGCACCAGCCCGCTGATCGACGCGATCACCTTCTGCGATCGATCCAAGAGCTCGCGCACCCGCGTGTTGCGCTCCGCCCGAACATCCAGCACGCGCAGGCGGAACTCGACCGGGTTCGAGCTGTCCCACTGCGGGTCGAAGTACACCAGCAGATCCGCGAAGTTGAGCATCGTGCCGGGCTGGTAGTCGCGCTGGTAGGCCACGACGATCTCGGGTGACTCGAGATCGTTGGACGAGTGCGCGCGCAGCAGCACCGCGACGTCGCGCCGCCCGCCGAGGCTCGCGGGCAGTCGCACGCCGCTGACGATCACGCCCAGCGGATCGCCGTGCCGAACGAGCTCGCGCTCGTAGGCGCTCGCGATCTGCGTCATCGTGGGGTCGGGGATCGACAACCCCTTGCCGAAGCGGATCACGCGATCGAGGTCGCTCGGATGAATCCCGACGTCATCGAGCATGCGGGCGGCCGATCCGTCGTGCATCGTCTCCACGCTCTGCCGCGCGTTCTCTTGCAGTCGGATCAGATCCCGCAGCGTCGGCTCGGTCTCGGCGCGCAGGCCGAGCGCCGGGCCGGACGAACCCACCGCCGCAAGCTCACGCACCGCGCCCCGCTCGGCGCGGATGCGATCGGCCAACTCCGCGTCCGACAGCAGCGCGCGGTACCGATCCCATCGAAACTCGTCCTCGATCTCGCTCGGGTACGCCACACCGGGCGCCGCGGCGCCGGTCGGGTCGCCCAGATAGAACACCTTCGCGGCGTTGTGCTGGTAGGGCGTGTTCTGCGCGGGACTGGCGATCTCGGGCGGCGCCGCGCACGACGCTATCCACAGCCACAACAACCCGCACGCGTACCGACCACGTTTACCCAGATTCATGCGCGGAGTCTATCGCGAACATCAGGCTCGGCGGGCGCCGCGAGCGCAGGCCCCAGGCTTAGCGCGCGCTCAGAGGCTCCAGCAGCTGCAGCACGCTCTCCGCCGACTGCTGAGCGATCTGGATCGTCGAGAGCGCGGCCTGCTCGAGAATCTGGTTCCGCACCAGCCCCGCGACCTCCTCGGCGTAGTCGGCGTCCTCGATCAGCGAGCGCGCGCCCGTGTGCTCCTCGAGCTGCCTCTGCTTGACGCGGATCTCCGGCTCGATCCCGAACGTGATGCGAGCGCCGAACGAGGCCCGACGACCGTTGACCGACTCGGTCGCGCGCTCGACCAGCGTCTGCGCGGCCTCCAGATCATCGCGATCGCCCGCGAGCAGCTCCGAAAGATCGAGGAGCGTTTTGCGTTCCTGGATCTCGTTGCCGTCCTCGTCCAACCGCGTCACCGAGACCGAGGCCAGGCCGCTGATATCTCCGGTGAACAGGCGGTCGCCCTGGAACTGCGAGGTCTGCATGAGGCGCTGGATCGCGTCCACGGCGCCGCCGGCCTCGGTCGAGAACGCCTCGCGCTCCTCGTCGCTGAGCGCGCCGGTGTTGGCCGCCGCGACCACCGTGCCCGAGAGCCCCGCGAGCAGATCGCTGAGACCCGCGTACGCCCCGTCGCGGGCGCTCAGCCAGATGCGCTCGCGCTCGAGCCCTTGGATCTGCTTCTCGAGCGTCTCGATCTCGAACGACAGCTTGTCGATCGCGACCACGTCGGCGGGCCCGTCGGCGGCGCTGTTGATGCGCTTGCCCGTCGCCAGTCGCGTCAGGCTCTGCCCGACCCCCTCGCTGTGCGAGTGGAGCTGGCGGACGAGCCCGATCCCAAAGGTAGATAAACCGCGGGCGTACACACTGGAGAGATCGACCCACGCCGAGCGCCACCAGGGCCGGATCGGACAGCGCACCGCGAACGCCCGCCCGCATGATCCGCGCAGGCCCTGCAGTCGGCACCGCTTGTCACCGTTAGAGGCGGACGCCCTCATCGCCGCGGTGCTCGCGGAACCAGGCGATGGTCTTCTTGAGCCCGTCCTCGAAGCCGACCTGGGCGCGCCAGCCGAGGCGATCGGCCGCGCGCTCGGTGTCGAGGCATCGGCGTGGCTGGCCGTCGGGCTTGGTTGAGTCCCAGCGGATATCGCCCTCGAAGCCGGTCAGCTTGACGATCAACTCGACGAGGTCCTTGATGGTGATCTCGAAGCCGGCGCCGAGGTTGATCGGCTCGGGGTCGTCCTTCTTCTCCGTCGCCGCGAGGATGCCCTCGGCCGCGTCGTCGACATATAGGAACTCGCGGCTCGCCGAGCCGGTACCCCAGCAGACGATGTGATCGTCGCCGCGTTCCTGGGCCTCGACGCACTTGCGAATGAGCGCGGGGATGACGTGGCTCGACTCGAGATCAAAGTTGTCGTTGGGCCCGTAGAGATTGACGGGCAGCACGTACGCCGACTTGAGGCCGTACTGCAGCTGGTACGCGTCGAGCATCTGCCACGCGGCCTTCTTCGCCACGCCGTAGGGCGCGTTGGTCTCTTCGGGATAGCCGTTCCAGAGTTCTTCTTCTTTGAAGGGCACGGGGGTGAACTTGGGATACGCGCAGATGGTGCCGACCTGGACGAACTTGGCGTCACGGCTCACGAAGCCGCAGAGGCGCGCCTGCTCGATGAGGTTGACCGCCATAGTCATGTTGGCGAAGAAGTAGCGCCCGGGGCTCTTGCGGTTGGCGCCGATGCCGCCGACCTCGGCGGCCAGGTGGATGACCACGTCGGGCCGAGCGCCGACGAACGCCTCGCGATAGAGACGTCCGGCGGTGGCGAAGTCGGTCAGGTCAAAGTCACGTCGGCGTGGCACGAACAATCGCTCATCGGCGACGCCGCGAGAGCGCAGCTTGTCGCAGAGCACGCCACCCAAAAAGCCGGACCCGCCTGTGACAATGACGCGGGCGTTGTTCCAGTCGATGCCTGACATCTGGGTCCTTCCGGTGGCATGGCTCTGTGAGCCGTGTTCTGATCTTGGGCTCGCACGACACGGCTCGGGAAGCCATGCCACCATGCGCCCCGCCTAGGCCTTGATGATGTGCCCGCGATCGCCCTTGTAGTCGGCCATCGCGTCTCGGGTGTCCACGATCAGCCGCGCGTGCTCGCCGATCAACGCAGAGTCGTAGGCCGAGTGGTTCGTCGAGATCAGCACGGCGTCGTACGACGCCAGCGACTCGGGCGTCAGCTCGACCGAGGCCATCTGAAGATCGTGCCGACGCATCTTCCAGGATCGGGGGATGTGCGGGTCGTTGTAGTCCACCTCGGCCCCGCGGGCGAGCAGCCGCTCGATGAGCTCGAAGCTCGGGCTCTCGCGCACGTCGTCCACGTCGGGCTTGTAGGCGAGGCCCAGCACCAAAACCCGCGCGCCGTTCACCGCCCGCCCACGCTCGTTGAGCGCCTCGGCCAATCGCTCGATGACGAAGCGGGGCATGGAGCGGTTGACCTCGCCCGCGAGCTCGATGAACCGTGTCGCGAGGCCGTACTCGCGCGCCTTCCACGTGAGGTAGTACGGGTCGATCGGGATGCAGTGCCCGCCCAGCCCCGGGCCGGGGTAGAAGGGCATGAAGCCGAACGGCTTGGTCTTCGCCGCCTCGACCACCTCCCAGATGTCCACGCCCATCGCGGTGAGCACGACCTTCATCTCGTTGACCAGCGCGATGTTGACCGAGCGGAAGATGTTCTCGAGCAGCTTGGCCGACTCGGCGACCTCGGCGCTGGAGACGGGCACGACCTGCCGGATGCCCGCGGCGTACAGCGCCGCGGCGACGCGGCCGCTCGGCTCGTCGACGCCGCCGACCAGCTTGGGGATGGTGCTCGTGCTGTGATCGCGCCGTCCGGGGTCTTCCCGCTCGGGGGAGTAAGCCAAGAAGAAGTCCTCGCCGCAGCGCAGCCCGCTGCGCGTAAGCCGGGGGAGCACGATCTCGCGCGTGGTGCGCGGGTACGTGGTGGACTCGAGCGAGACGAGCTGGCCGGGCCGCAACGTCTCGGCGATCGCCTCGCTCGTGCGCTCGACATAGGTCAGGTCAGGCTCGAGGTGCTTGCCCAAGGGCGTGGGCACACAGATGACGACCGCGTCGCACGCGCCCAGGCGCGCGAAGTCGGTGGTGGCGTCGAATCGGTCGCTGCCGACAAACGGGCGGGCGTACTCGTCGCCCAGATGCCGCAGGTAGTTCTCCCCGCGGCTCAGGCGCTCGGGCTTGGCGGGATCCACGTCGAACCCGAGCACCGAGAATCCCGCGTCGAAGAACGCCCGCGCCAGCGGCAGGCCGACGTAGCCCAGCCCAACCACGCCAACGCGGGCCGAGCGATCTTCGATCTTCTGCTGGAGTCGGTGCTCGTACGACATAGTGCTCAGCCGCCAGCGCCCTCCGTCGGGCGTCCCGCCACTGTACGGGCTGACGCGGGACCGCGCGCGCCGATGGCGCGCTCGAGGGCACGCTCGAGGCATAGGGCGTGGAGCTCCCAGCTGTGCCGCTCGCGGAGGGCGCGGGCCCGCGCGCTCATCTCGAACTCGAACCGCGCGCGGTGGTCAAGCGCGAGCTGGAGCGCCCAGAACATGGACTCGTCGTCGGGCTCGAACAGCATGGGCACGTCAGGCAGTCGTCGGAGCAGCTGCTGATCGGGGCGGGTGGGATTGATCGCGATGATCGGACGCCGCGCCGCGAGAAACTCGTACAGCTTGCTCGAGACGCCGATGTGGCGCGAGCGCTCGGGCGAGAGGTAGCTCACCAAGGCGTCGGCGCCGGCGATCTGCCGCTTGGCCTCGTCGTGCGAGACGACACCGGTCGCGATGAGTCGATCGCCGAGCACCGAACGGAGCGTGCCGAGGTCGAACGACTGCGGCCCGACGAGCCGCAGTTCGATCGCCTCGCCGCGCATCGCCGAGACGCGCGTGACACCGAGCGCCAGCGAGCGCGCCTCGGCCTCGCCAATCACGCCGACCACGCGCACGCTGCGGCGCGACGGGCCCGCGACCGCGGGCTCCAGGTCCTCATCGGCGAGATCACGCGGGCACGGATGCGTCAGCGTGATGCACCGATCCTCCGAGAGCCGATACCGGCGCCGGGCCCACCTCGCGTGCACGGGGATCGCGTGCGTGACCGCCGACGCCCGCGCGTACACCGCGCGCTCGAACGCCACGTGCCAGGGCCACGTGCCGCGCGCCAGCCCCTTCGGACGGAATCGCGCGTCGAGCAGGTACGGATCACGAAAGTCGGCGATCCATGGCACGCCCGTCGCCGCCACCCGCAGACCCAGGCGATGGATCGAGTGCGTCGGCCCGCTGGTGATCACCACGTCGGGCGACTCGGCCTTGATGACGCGGCGCACGCTCGGCCAGAACCGCGCCCACTGCACCCGCTGCGCATCGGGCACGATCAGCCGCCCGACCGTCCGATCGACCGCCGCCTTCGCCAGCGAGAGCCCGCCGCGCTGGGCGCTCGACGCCGCGGCGGACGTCTCGGGCTTGTTTGGCTCGGCGTGCGCGTCGGCGTCGATCGGTCGGCCCGCGTCGGGGCCGTCGAGATACCACAGACGCGCGCTCGGATCCACGGCCTCGGCGAGCATCGCCGGCGTGGCGGTCTGGCCGTACCACCGCGCGACGCTCACGCATCGCCAGCCGATGTCGGGCAGCAGCCGCGCCCAGTTCGTCACGCGAACCGAGGCCACGACCCCGTGCGGATGGAACGTGTTCGACAGGATGAGCGCCGTGGGCGGCATGCGATCGGCCGGGCTTAGGCCGGCGCCAGCAGGCGCGGGCCCGACATCGCAGGAAGCTCCGGTTCGACGCGCGACCACGGGACCGCGATCTCGCGGATGAGTCGACGGCTCAGCCTGTAGACCCGCGGCGTCGCAGGATCGCGCCCGCAGCCGGGCACGTCCATGAGTCCACGCGCGAATCCCGACGCCCCCTTCATCGCTCGCCCATCTCGCAGCCCCGCGCGCACGTGGTTCACGCCAACGCCTGCGACGCGCAGAGGCAGCCGTGACAGCGGCGCGAAGCGCCACGCGAAGGTCGTCGCGTTGCGTGCCGCAAAGGCCAATATCTCGCCCTTGTCGCGCTTCACGGGGTGCGGAAAGTGGTGCACCGCGGGAAGATCGCCCGCGCGGATGACGCGACCGGCCATCAGCAAACGCATGCCGTAGGCGCTCTCCTCGCCCTGTCGCCCGCGTCCGTCGTAGCCGCCCAGGTGCTCGAAGAGATCGAGGCGCAGCGCGTTGGCCCCCCCGCGGAAGCTGAAGAACACGGGCCAGTCGGGCTCGCCCGCCCAGTCGATGTGGTCCAGCTCGTCGCGCCGGTCCTCAACGAAGTTCACCAGCGGGATCGCCACGGCGCCGATGCGTTCGTGGTCGAAGTGCGCGAGCGCCCGCTCGACCGTGTCGGGCGTGGTGTAGATCGCGTCGTCGTCGAGCGTGAACATCACGTCGGCGTCGGTCTCAACGCGGATCACCTCGGCGGCGCGATTGCGCCCCGCGATGATGCCAAGGGGCGTCTCGTTGCGGATCAGGCGCACACCCGGGAAGTCGGCGCGCACCATGTCGCTCGTGTCGTCCGCCGAGCCGTCGTCCACCACGACGATCGACGGGCTGGCCGTCTGCTCGACGCACGAGGCGAGCGCCTTGCGCAGGTCGTCGCGCCGGTCCTTGGTGGTGATCAGCACGGCGGCGCGCGTCGGCGTGCGCACGCTGGTTCCGTTGTCGCTCGTCATGACAGGACCCGCCTGAGCGCCTGGCGAACGGGCCGGGGCAGCACCGCCCGCGCCACGGCGTACGAGCCGCGCCGGCAGCGCTCGCCGATCGGCATGCGCCCGGCGCCCGCGATCGCCGCCTCGAGCGCACCGATCAGCTCGTGTCCCGGCGCGTGCTCGCGGGCGAAATCGAGATTCTCCTGGGCGAACGAGACATCGTTGTCGTTCATGAGCATCATCTTGGAGACACGCTCTGTGGTGAGCGCGCCCTTGGGGAAGGCGGGGCACTCGTTGAGCTTGCCGACCAGCGAGAGGTTGATCATCGTGCGGACGCACTTCTCGCAGGCGCCGCAGTTGTACTTGTCGCCCGCGTTGCGCCAGCAGACGCGAACGTGCTCGAGCGCCGTGGGCTCCTGGGCGACGAGCTGGACCTTCTCGACGCGTGTCGCCTCGGCGCCGTCGTGCACGAAGGAGACGCTGCGCCCGGTCCACCGCGGATCGAGCAGCGGGTGCGAGCCCCAGGGGAACATGTCGGCGTAGGTGTGGGTGGAGCCGATGTAGAGGCGTCCGACGGCACCGGCGAGCGCGTGCCCGACGGCCGCCAGGGCGCCCCCGTGGTACAGGCCCCAGCTCGGCGCCACCGGTCCGACGATCTCGCGGAGATTCGTCCGAACCGGCAAGAACCGCTTACCGAACGCGTCGGCCATCTGTTGCAGGCGATCGGACGTCTCGGCCCAGCGCTTGTGCTCGTCGAGCTTGATGTCGAAGCCGTGCACGGTGATGAGATCGGTCACCTCGTCGCGCCGTTTCACGAGCGAGAAGAGCGAGTCGACCCCGCCAGAAAAGAACACGCCCTGCTCGGTGCGCGCCGGCGCGGCCGAACCGGGCTCGGGCGCGGGCGTCCGCACCGCGACGCGGCGGAGCGACCGCTTCCAGCAGCGATACACGTCTTGGAAGAAGCCGGAGGTCTCGGCGAGGAGCTCGGGCGAGACGGGCGACGCGCACTCAAGATCCGAGCCGCCCACGCCCGGCGACGCGTTCGTCTCGGCGTTCCTCTGGCCCGCGAT
>JBCAXI010000078.1:0-10035 GCA_038534175.1 Planctomycetota bacterium
GCCACCCGGAAGAAGACCACCCGTCGCAAGAAGGCCAGCCGCCGCTCGGCCTGATCCAGCGACACGCCCGAGAGGGCGGATCAATCAAACGATCTCCATGCGGAACCGGCTCTTGCCGGTTCCGCGTTCGTTTTTGGCCCCTCTCGACGCTCGCCCCCACCCCAACCCCAACTCGCACCCCGACCCGCACCGCGCCCATGGCCCGTCCCCGCCCCCTGACTGCCCCGCGGCCGCCCGGGCTTCGAGGGGGCACGCTTGCGAGGATTCGCCGAGCCGCGATGATGTTGCGGTGAGCCCCGATAGCGCCCCACACGAACGTCCCTCCACCGACACGATGCGAGCCGAGCTCCGCCGATGGCGCGTTGGCGTGTTGCAAGCCGACGAGCAGTTAGAGTCGGTGCACTTCGTGGCCGCGCCGACCGACGGGCGGCTGCTGCTGCCGGTGTCGCGCGACGCCGCCGAAGCGCACGAGCTCGTGCTGTGGATTCCCGAGGAGTCGTTCGACGCGATGCAAGGGCTGCTCGAGCCGCGCGTGATCGGCGAGGACGACTGGACGCCCGCGCTCGAGGGCGCGCGCGACCGCTACCTCGCCTACCACGGGCGCGCCGACACGGTGTACTGGATGCTCTGCGGCGCCGACTCGTTCAAGTGGCGCGACGAGGTGATCCCCGGGGTGGATATCCTCACGCCCAACGCGATCGGATCCGTCGAGGGCGGGCTGCTCAAGCGGCTCAACGCGAGCGGCCACGTCGCGGCGTTGGCGAGGCGCTTCGCGGGCGCGACGGTCTCCGAGCCGGTCGCGGTGGGTGTCGACGAGCTGGGCATCGACATCCGCTCGCGCGTGGGCGTGCTTCGCGTTCGATTCGATCAACCCACCACCGAGGCCGACGCGGGGGCGCTCATCGACGCCATGCTGGGTGAGGTCGCCGATGGCTGATCGTCCCGAGCGCTTGCGTGAGGCCCACGCGCATCTCGCGATGCTCGGCCGGTCGCTGACGATGATCGACCTGTGCGGTTGCGCCAGCGCGGCCGAACTGCTTGAGGCGTTCGCCGTGCGCCGGCAGGCCGGGGGGGCGCTGCAGGGTCACGGCGCCCGACCCGAGGCCTGGACCACGCCGCAGTGGCCCAGCCGCGCTGAGTTCGACGACGCGACGGGCGACGAGCCCGCGTGCGCCTGGTGCTTCGACCACCACGCGCTGCTCGCAAACAGCGCCGCGCTCCGGCGGGTGGACCTGCTCGAGCGCGGGCCCGACGACGGGTTCGTGGGGCGCGACGCGGAGGGCTGGCCGACCGGCGTGCTGCGCGAGGGCGCGGCCGAGTACGTGTGGAACGGCATGCCCAAGCCGACCGGCGAGGAGCGCCGCGAGCAATTGCTCGAGGCGATGCGCGCCCTCGGCGCGTTCCACGAGATCCACGATCTCAAGGCCGAGGCGTGGCTCCCGCCCGTGCTCTCGGCGCTGAAGGACGCCGGCCCGGGCGAGCAGCGCTTTGTGCTCTGGCCCCTGGTCGAGGACCTCGACGAGCTCATCGCGACCATGCCCTTCTGGAGGAGCGACCGCGTGCGCCTCGGCGGGGGCAAGATCTTCGTCGACGGCACGCTCAACAGCCGCACGGCCTGGATGCTCCATCCCTACGCCGATGGACGCCCGCAGCACCCCACCGGCATGGAGCTGCTCACCGCCCGCGGGATCGAGTCGGCGATCCGACGCTGTGACAAACGCGGCCTGCCGCTGGCAGCCCACGCGATCGGCGACGCGGCCGTGCGCTCGGTGCTGGACGCGCTCGAGCGCGTCCAGCCCAAGACCCGCGGCTGGCGCATCGAGCATGCCGAGCTCATCGACGAGGCCGACGTCCCGCGCATCGCACGTCTCGCCGATGAGATGGGGCTCATCATCAGCCAGCAGCCGTGCCACCTGCTGACGGATATCGAGGTCCTGCGCCGCGCCGTGCCGGATCGGTTGCCACGCGTGCTGCCGCTGCGCGAGCTGATCGACGCGGGGCTGGTCCCGGGTGGGTCGCTCATCTTCGGCAGCGACGTGCCCATCGTGCGCGCGAACCCGGAGGACTCGATTCTCGCGGCGACCCGGCGCCGACGCGAGGACATGCCCGACACCGACGCGATCACGCCCGAGCAGGCGATCACCGAGACCGAGGCATGGTCCGCCTTCGCGGCATCCTGACAGAACCCCATCTGGGATTCCGAAACGCGTTCTGGCGGCTGTATAGTAAGCATGGGTTGAGGCCCGTTCGGCCGACGACGGGCGACCCGGAAGGAGCCCATCCGGTGCGCGAAGACATTGGCTACAACAACGTCATCGACGGGGACGAGTTCGCCCAGGCCCAGGCCGCGGCCGACGCGGCGGCCGACCTGCCCGGCGACCAGATCGAAACCGAGTCGTTCTACGTTACCCAGCTCTACGACCGGTACAGCGATGAGAACCACGAGGTGTGGGGCGCGATGTACCGCCAGCGATGGGACATGCTTGAGGAGCAGGCGAGCACAACGTTCATCGACGGGCTCAAGGCGATCAAACTGCGCCCCGATCGCGTGCCGCTGTTGTTCGAAGAGGCGCCGCACCCGACCGTCCCGGGCGAGACGGTCAAGGGCATCAACGAATTCCTGCGTCCGCTGACCGGCTGGCAGAGCCGCGGCGTGCCGGGGTACTTGCCGGCCAAGGCGTTCTTCTCGTGCCTCGCGCGGCGTGAGTTCCCCACGACCATCGTCGTGCGCCCCAAGGACAAGATGGACTACCTGCCCGAGCCGGACATCTTTCACGATGTGTTCGGGCACGTTCCGCTGCACGCCGATCCGGTCTTCGCCGAGTTTCTGCAGACCTACGGCCAGGCCGCGCTCGTGGCGGGCGAGGAGCACACCGAGGCGCTGGCGCGCCTGTTCTGGTTCACGGTCGAGTTCGGGCTCATCCACGAGGACGGACGCCTGAAGATCTACGGCTCGGGCCTCATCTCCAGCCACGGCGAGAGCGAGCACGCGCTCGCGGCGACCGAGGCGCCCGCGGGCGTCGAGCTGGCGCCGAGCGATGTCAGCGGCAAGATCAACCGCCGCAAGTTTGATCTGGACCGTGTGATCAACACGCCGTTCGAGATCGACCACTACCAGCCGGTGCTGTACGTGCTGGACTCGTTCGAGCAGCTCAGGGATGCGATGAACGAGTACGCCGAGCGCGTGATGGAGGAGGCGAAGGCGGGGGCGTGATATGGCAGATGTTGGCGATATGAAGGTGAAAGGCCTGTTTGCTGGCAAGCCTATAGACGAACTCACGTACTTGCAGATCCAGAAGACACTCAAGAAAGCTGGATGGAAGATTGCAGCGAAAGCAAATCCTCAACCGGATGAGGGTGATGCGGATCTAGAGGAACAGAATCAGTCGCCCAGTCAGAAGGCGAAGAAAGAACGCAAACGGATTGCGGCACGGGAAGCGCGGAAAAAGCGGTTGAGCTTCATTCATGCGCTTTGGGACACCGGCCCCCAAATTGGCGTTCGAACGCTCAACGGCCTGTGCAGAGAACTGTCGCGAGGCTTCACGAAGGACTCTGCAACATTTGCGGGACGCCAATGTCGGTGGTTTTCCGACCAGTCGGGGTATGTGGTGTTCGATCCCAAGAAGCGACTATTGATTACCATCCGAAAGCCAAATTCGAACGAGATCAGCAGCTCGGAGTAGTGTGGTCAGTTGGATTGGACTCGAGTTGCTCTTGCGACACACTTACACGAATGCCGCATACCGCTCGCATCGCTCTGAATCTGCTGGTCTTCACGCTAGTCGGCCTGGCGACGGCCGTCGCGATCGCGATGTGGTCGACGCTGCGGCATCATCGGTACACGCTCATGGAGCGGTTCGAGGCCTGGGAGGACGAGGGCTCGGCGTATCGGATTCGGACCTCGAGCGGGCCGTTGCACGACGCGGTGACTGTCTCCGTGGTCTCGCGCGACTGGCTCGAGGATGAGGTCGCGAATCTCAATGAAATCCTCGAGCATCGCGGGCGGCGGCGCTACCTCGAGTTCCCCGAGTTCGGCTTCATCCGCAGTTGGGGCGAGCCGCCGACGACGGAAGAGCCGATCACGCTGATCGGCGCCCCGATGGATCGCACGCAGGCCCGCTCGCGGCTGCCGTTTGGGTTCGCCACGCCTGATCCGAGCGAGATCTCGGAGGACGACCGCATCTGGCAATGCTGGGGGACCGCGACCGGCTGGCCGATGCGGGCGCTCTGGTACGGCTCCGCCGGCGATCGGTACCTCCCGGACATGGCGTTCGAGGACACCGACCCTCGCAACGCGGACGTGCTGTGGAAGACGTTCGCGTGGGGCACCCTGCGGTACTCGAAAGAGCTTGGCGCCGTGGAGGTGACGATCGATCGTCTCGCGACGCCCGCGCACGACGGTCGCCGATGGCTCCCGATTCGCCCGATGTGGATCGGCCTGCTCGCGAATAGCGCGCTGTACACGCTCGCGTGGTGGGTGCTACTCCGCGTGCCCGTGTGGACAAGCCGCGGCTTGCGGCGTGACGCCGGGCTTTGCGTCGGTTGCGGCTACGACCTGGCCGACTCACCCGGCGCGTGCCCAGAGTGCGGAAGGGTCACGCCGCCTCGGCGTGGGCGCCGGTCAGCTTCCACGTGAGGTACTCGCGGACATCTTCCAGCGTGATCTCGGCGCCACAGTTTGGGCATTTGGAGTTCGCGCAGCCGTTGAGTTGTTGGTCGCACTCGGGGCAGGGCAGGTCGTGGTCCTCGAGGAAAGCCGCGATCATAGCCTGGCCGTTGTTCGCGGCCTGGTGGAATCGCTCGGCGAGCTCAAGGAATCGAGCGCCCTCTTCCGGCGCCTCGAACGCGCGGTTGGGAATGAGGATGATTCGGTTGTTGCGTGTGCCGATCGCGATGCCGCGGCGGACGGGCTTGACCGACTCGACCGCGGGCCACAGCCACCCGGCGACGGCGAAGCGATCGCGCAGCGAGACGCTCTCGGGGTCGATGATGACCGTGACCTCGGACTCGAGCGTGAGCGAGGGAATGCTGAGGATCTGGCGGGCCGCGTCGAGCCGGGCGCGCTTCTGAGCGCGCAGCTCGCGAAGATGCGGCCAGACCAGCGGCGTGGAGAGCAGCAGGCCGATCGCCAGCCCGATCAGATACAGCAATGGGTCGCCCGATCCGAAGCCGACGAGCCCCGCGAGCGCGGCGCCGAGAAGCCCGAGCGAGGCCCCGCCGATCGCCAGCACGGACACGGTCGCGATCAGGAATCGCTTGCGGGCGAGCAGGGCGGCCTGGGTCTTGGGGTCGTCGAACTCGGCGAGCGCGTGCTCGACGTACTCGGAGGCCTGCTGGCGGAAAGTGACCTCGGCCCGTTCCTTTCGTTCGTTCATCGCACGATCCCCCATCTGTTGAAGGTACGAATCGGCATCCAGAAGCGCGGCGGGCGAGTCGCGAAAGCGGCGCCGTGACGTGAAGACAGGCTTGTTCGAACGATCGGGCGGGCAGGATCGGGCTTCGTTCGCGGCGAATAATCCTCACAAGGGCCGGATGACGCCGACCCGTGGAGCGAGCGTTGACCCAAGCCCCCTTCCAGCCATCTGAGACCGAGCGAGCCGAGCGTTCCGAGAACGCGCCGTGGTCCACCGCCGCGGCGGCCGATCTGTACCGCGTGCCCGGATGGAGCAACGGGTACTTCGGCGTCAACGAACGCGGGCACATCGAGGCCCGCCCGCTGGGCAAGGCCAGCGAGGCGGCGATCGATCTGCACGACGTGGTCCGCGGGCTCGATGACCGGGGTGTGGCGGCGCCGGTCGTGGTTCGATTTCGGGAGATCGTCGGCGCCCAGATCGCCGAGCTCGGCGCGGCCTTTGACGCGGCGATGGACGACGCGGACTACGGCGCCGGCCAGACCGAGCGCCCTCGCTATCGACCGATCTACCCGATCAAGGTCAACCAGCAGCGGCTTGTCTGCGAGGAGATCCGCGACCTCGGCGCCGAGCGCGGCGTCGGATTCGAGGCGGGCTCGAAGCCGGAGCTGCTGGCGGTGCTCGCGCTGACCGAGGGCCGCGGCGACGTGCCGATCGTCTGCAACGGGTTCAAGGACGCCGAGTACGTCGAGACCGTCGTGCTCGCCCAGAAGCTCGGGCGCGACATCCTGCTGACCATCGAGCGCTTCGCCGAGCTGGAGCTCGCGGTGCGGCTCGCCGAGTTGCACGGCGTGCGCCCGAGACTGGGCGTGCGCATGAAGCCCGCAGCCAAGGCCGCGGGCGCGTGGGAGTCGTCGGCTGGCGAGCGCAGCAAGTTCGGTCTCTCGGCCGACGAGCTGGTCGCCGCGACGGCGTATCTCGCCGAGCGCGATCTGGGCTCGTGTCTTGAGTTGGTGCACTTCCATGTCGGCAGCCAGGTCTGCGACATCCGCGGGTTCAAGACCGCGGTCGCCGAGCTCGCCCACACGTACGTCGAGCTGCGCCGCTTGGGGGCGGGCCTCAAGACGGTCAACGTGGGCGGCGGGCTCGCGGTCGACTACGACGGCAGTGGATCGGCGACGCTCTCGAGCAAGAACTACAGCGTGCGCGAGTACGCCGAGGATGTCGTCTGGCGCCTCAAGGACGTCTGCGAACGCTGCAACGAGCCCGCACCGACGATCTACTCCGAGTCGGGCCGCGCGATGACGGCCTACTCCAGCGTGCTCGTGCTCAACGTGGTCGGCTGCCGACGCTTCGACGTCGATCCCGACCTGCCGGGCATCAAGGCGCAGCTCGCCGACAACGAGACGCCGCCGGCGCCGATCGAGGATCTTGTCGACGCCTACGAGCGCGGGCTCGAGCTTCAGCCCGCGAAGGCCGACGGGCTCGCCGAGGCGATGGGTGTGCTGCACGACGCGCAGCAGGCCCGCGACGAGGCGATCAAGCTCTACCAGCTGGGGTATCTGGGTCTGCCGATGCGGGCCGCGGCCGAGCGGCTTTGGTGGTCGATCGGGCGGCGCGTGCTGGCGTCGGCGCAGCGGGACCACGAGGGCGACCTGCCCGAGGATCTCGCGGACATCCGCCGACAGCTCGCCGACATCTACTTCTGCAACTTCAGCGTGTTCCAATCGCTGCCGGATCACTGGGCGATCCGCCAGCTCTTCCCAGTGGCGCCGATCCATCGTCTCGGTGAGCGCCCGGACCGCCGCGCGACGCTCGGCGACATGTCCTGCGACTCCGACGGGCGCGTTGATCGCTTCCCCTCACCCTCTGGCAGCGCGTACGAGTCGACGCTGCCGGTGCACACGCTGCGGCCCGAGGAGCCCTACTACCTCGGCGTCTTCCTCGTGGGCGCCTACCAGGAGGTCCTGGGCGATCTGCACAACCTCTTCGGCGACACGCACGTCGTGCACGTCTCCCTCCGAGAGGACGGCGGCTGGCAGATCGACGACCTCGTGGAGGGCGACACCGTCCGCGAGGTGCTGGGCTACGTGCAACACGACGCGACGAGCATCCGCCGGGCGCTTCGGCGTGATACCGAGCGAGCGCTCCGCGAGCAGCGCCTGACCACCACCGAATCGAGGCAGCTCCTGAGCTTCTGCGAGGGTGGGCTCGAGGGGTACACCTACCTCGAGTGATGGGGCGATGATGGGCCCGCGGACGGGACGCGTGCGCTGATCGGCGCGAATCGTCACGACCTCCCGAGTTGGTCCGCTTCGCGGCGGTATGCTCGGAGGGTGCGAGAGTCGCAGCTTCTAGCCCGGATCTACGACCGATCGGCGGCGATCAACGCCGGCGCCGTGGAGGGCGTGCGCGTCGGCCCGGGCGACGACTGCGCGGTGATCGAGATCGGTGGCGAGACGATCGTCATGGGCGTGGACCAGGTCGTCGAGGGTCGGCATTTCGAGCCGGGCACGCCGGTGGACCTCATCGCGCGCAAGGCCGTGGGCCGATCAGTGAGCGACATCGCCGCGATGGGCGCCAAGCCATGGCTCGCGACCGCGACGGGCGCCCTGCCCCGCTGGGTGCGCAGCGGCGACGCGCTGTTCGAGGCAATGGCGTCCTGGGCCGAGAATTGGGGCTGCCCGCTCATCGGGGGCGATATCTCCTCGAGCGATGAGCTCGTGCTGACGGTGACCACCATGGGCAAGATGGCGCCGAACGTTCGGCCGGCGCTGCGTCGGGGCGCCGTGCCGGGCGATGGCGTGTACGTCACCGGTCGACTGGGTGGCAGCCTGGCGAGCGGGCGGCATCTCTCGGTGCAGCCGCGCACGTTCGAGGGCCAGTGGCTCGCGGCGATGCTGCGAGACGACCTGCACGCGATGATCGATGTCTCCGATGGCCTCGGCCTCGACGCGGCGCGCCTCGCCGAGGCCTCGGGCGTGCGCATCGAGCTGGACAGCTCGCTCGTGCCCGCGCACTTCGACAGCACCTGGCGCGGCGCCCTCGGCGACGGCGAGGACTACGAGCTGCTCTTCGTCGTCGACGCGGACCGCGCCCGCGAGCTAGGCATGCGCAACGTGGCACCCCGCCTGGGCACGCCCATCTCACGGATCGGCTCCGTCGTCGCGGGGCAGGGCTGTGTCGTGCGCACGCCCGAGGGCGAGGCGCTCGACGCGGCGACGTTCGGCTGGGAGCACACCACGTGAGCGGGTCGGCATCGGCGCCGTCGATCGAGCGAGACCTGCCCCACCCCGACGCAACCCACGCGTTTGGGCTGGCGCTCGGCAGACTGCTGCGACCGGGCGATGTGGTCGCGCTTCGTGGCGACCTCGGCGCCGGCAAGACCACGCTCGCCCGCGCCATCGCCGAGGGCGGCGGCGCCTCGCCGGGTGACGTCTCCAGCCCCACCTTTGTGGTCGTGCAGGAGTACGAGATCGAGGGGCGCCGACTCGAGCGGATCGTGCACGTCGACGCTTACCGCGTGGGCGCCGACGAGCTCGACACCCTCGGCTGGGATCGCTTCGAGCAAGGCGGACTGGCGTCGATGGCATCCGCGATGCTGATCGAGTGGCCCGATCGACTCGGCGAGGCGCTCGATCCGCTCGAGCCGATCGCGACGGTGCGCCTCGCAACGACCGGCAGCGAATCGCGAAGGCTCTCGCTCGAACCCCCGGCGGGCTGGGCCGAACGCCCCGGCATTGACTGGCTCGCCTCGCGCGCGCCAACGCGGTGCCGCACGACCGGCGCCTGGGTCGCGCCCGATGCGCCATCGTGGCCCTTCCAGAACGAGCGGGCCCAGATGGCCGACCTCTACGGCTGGATGAGCGGCTCGTACGTGATCAGCCGCGCAGCCAAGGATTCCGATCTCGAAGAAACCGAGTGAGCCGAGGCTCAAGGGGCTACTCGGGCTTGTTCCAGCTCGATGTCGGCGTCTCGGTGTGCAGGTTGCGCACGAAGTCAACGAGCGATCCATTCGGCGCGATCGGGTCTACGTTGAGCTCGGCGCGGATCTCGTCGATGGGCCGCTCCCACTGCTCCTCCCACTTCATCGCGAGCAGCGGCTTGGCGCGCATGCCCATCTGGTAGCCCATCGAGATGGTCTTGAGGCAATCACCGAACTCGTCGGGCGTCTTCATGAGATAGCGGAACGTGCCGCCGGCGCAGATGACGGCCGCCATCGGGCGGTGCGTCTGCGCGAGCTCGATCGCCTTGACAGAGATCTCGCCCAGGGGCGTGGTGTCGAAGCCCGTGACGACGTGCCAGATGTCGTGCGTCTGGCGGATGCGCATGAGGATGTAGTCCACGTCATCCTTGACGTCGATCTTGCGGTAGTAGTCCGGGTCGAAGCCCATCGACTCGAGATGGTCGGTGTACGTGCGCCCCAGCGTGCCGGGGTCCAACTGGCGGAGCCGATCGGTGTCGGGCACGGGCTGGAGATAGCGCTCGCCGACCATCTCGCGCACCGCCGGGTCCTGCAAGGTGAAGGCGAACGCCTCCTTGGTCGCGTCGGTGTGGCGCAGCCCGTCCTCGATGTCGAAGACGCTCTCGGTGCGCTCGGGGTCGCGGAGCATGCCCACAGCGCCACGGAGCGTCGTCAGATAGTCCGCGTGCTTGTGGTGGTTCGTGTGCTTCTGGATGAACC
>JBCAXI010000079.1:0-10031 GCA_038534175.1 Planctomycetota bacterium
GCCGGCGAGCCAGTGGGCCTCGGCGCCGATGCACTGGTGGAGCTGGTCGTCGTTGTGGATGGAGACAACGCCGTCGGTCTCCTCGAAGCGCGGCGCGATGACGCCGGCGAGGTGGTCGAGCATGACCTCGGCCGAGTCCTTGGGCCGGTCGTAGTTCACGTACGCGCCGAGCGAGTAGTCGCCCGAGCTGTCGGGCATGAAGACCGCGGCGTTGGTCGGCCCGATGCGGTCGAGCACGTGCTCGAGCACGCGGCGCAGCGCGATCTCCACGTCGAGCACGTCGGAGAGGGCCTCGTCCAGATCGTCCTCGTGCGGCTCGGCGCCGAGGAACGACGGCGACGACGCGGGAGGGTCGTTCCAATCCATGAGCGCCTGATCAAGCGCGCTCGCGCCGAGGTCCTCGGTGTGATCTTGCTCTGCTTGGTCTTGTTCGGCGTGGACTTGCTCGGTGTGGTCCGGGTCGTCGGCGTCGATCGTGCCGGGCGTCGGAGTGGTCGCTTCGAGATCGTCGAGCGCGCCTACCGCCCAGGGCTCGAGCGCGTCGGGATCGGGGATCGCGGGCTCGCGCGTCGGCGGCTCGGTGGTCTCGGCGAGTCGTCCCAACTCGGTGCGGGTGTTCCAGTAGGCGTCGGTGTCGTGCGGCAGTGCGCTGGCGCGAGCGCGGCGCGCGGCGCGCACGGCCTGGCGCAGGCGGTCCACCATCAGCTTGGCGCCCAGCTCGGGATCGATCACATCGGCGATGGGAAGGCGGCGCGCCAGGATCGAGCGCTGTGCCGGGGCGCCCGTCGCGGCGATGAGCACCGTCGCGATGCCCGTCGCGTGCTGGGCGAACTGGCGCGCTTCCTGTAGATGGTCCTCGGTCTCGCCCAGCAGCAGCGCGATCTCGAACCGCTCCTCTCCGAGCGCTCGGCGGGCGCGGTCGGTGTTCGGTGCCGGTCGGCAAACGGCGCAGCGGCCGGCGAGACGGGCGATGAGTCGATCACGCTCGGCCCGATCGCCGCCGACGATCAGGACGCGGAGCGTGTCGGGCACGCCGTCGGCCTCGGCGAGGCGACGCGCAACCCGCTCGGCGAGATCGCTGGGGCGCTCGCCTCGGACGAGAGCGCCGAACTCGTCGGCCGGGTTGGCCGGGGCGCTCTGCGGCGCGGGATCGAACGGTGATCGCGCGCCGGGGCGGTGCGGGTGACGCGAGCCGGAAGGCGTGGAGTTCGGATTGGAGGGTGTCTCGCTCATGCCGCGATCTCGCTATCTCTCCGGCCTGGGGGCAGGCCTTCCGGGTTCGTCCCGGCCCGCCACGCGGGGAGCCGGATGGTCGCTCGGGCGCCCCCGGTCGGGACGTGGTCGAGCGTGAGTTCTCCGCCGTGGAGGTCCACGAGCTTCTTGGCTCGGCTGAGCCCCAGCCCCCGCTGGCGACCGGCCGGCTTCTCGCTGAAGAACGGGTCGAAGGCGTGCCGCTTGGCTTTCTCGGTCAGACCCTCGCCGTCGTCCTCCACCACAATCACCAGTCGGCCATCGGCGCTCTCGGTTTCAGCCCGAATCAAGACAACGCGATCTCTCGCGGCCTGCAGGGCGTTCGCGATGAGCTCGCTGACGGCCTGGGTGATCCGGTCTCGGTCCAAGAACGCTTCTCGGGCGACCTCCTCGACCTCGATCCGCACGCCCGGCCCGGTCATGGCGCGCTCCCGAGCGATCGACGCGGCCCGCTCGAGCGTTTCTCGGACATCGATCCGCTCACGGCTCGGCGTGGGCGTGTCGCTGAGCACGTGCAGGCTTGTGATCAGCTCGGAGAGGTCCGCGGCGGCGTCGGCGATCGCGGCCGCCGAAGCGCGGTTCGCGGGATCCGAGAGCCGCGTCGTCAGGATCTGGCTCCGCCCTCGGATGACAGTCAGGGGGTTGTTCATCTCGTGGGCGGCGCCCGCGGTCATCTCGCCCAGCCGCGCCAGCGACTCGGCCTCGGTCAGGCTCGCCTGCGCCTCGGCGAGCGAGCGGTTCGACGCCGCCAGCTGCTCACCGAGCCCCAGCACCTGGTCGTGGCGTGCCGCGGCGAGGATGGACGACGACCACGTCGCCAGCGCCGCGCGCAGCGAGCGCGTGTCGAGCCCGGCCTCGCGCGGATCGCGGTCGTGCAGCAGCGCGGTCGCCGGGCCGGCGTTGGTCAGCGGAACGATGCGCACGCCGCGGAGGTCCTGCGCGTCGCCCAGGTAATCGCTCAGCCAAGGCAGCAGCCCGATCGCGCCGACGCTGATCTGTGAGGGATCGGCGAAGTCGGCGAGCGATCGACCGCCGGCCTCGGCGCCCGCGGGGGGCTGGAGCGTCTCGCGACGGAGCACCCGGCCGTCGGGCGCGAACTGCTGCACCGTCCAGTCGTCGCTGGGCCTGGCCTGCTCGATGATCGAGAAGAACCCCTCGCCCAGCAGGCGACGCGCCGAGCGCACGATCTCGGCGTACGCCGCGGTCAATCCGAGCCCGCTGGCGCCCTGGTCGTGGTGGAAGGCGCAGACCTCCTCGATGATGCGTGACATCTGGTGCGCTTGGCGCGCACGATCGTCCATCGCCTGGTTGAGGTGGCTGAGTCGGCGGTTGGCCAGCGCGATCGAGCTGAGCAGCATCTGGGGCGCGTCGGCGTCGTCGAGGCCCAGGTCGTTGCATCGCTCGGCGGTGGCCTCGTGGATCTGCGCCGCGATGCGCTCGATCGAGGCGGGTGCCGCGCCGATCGCGCGGGCCAGCTCGGTCGACGGCGCGGGCCGCGCGAAGTCGCCGGACCAGCCGAGGTGCACCTCGCGGCAGAGCGATTTGGCGAGCGCCACCACGCCGATGGTGTTTCGGTGCTCCACGTCGGAGAGCCCGGCGAGCGGCTGGCTGTGCAGCCAGATGACGCGTTGGATCGACTCGGGCAGGCCCCATCGCTCGGCGAGCCGCCGTCCGGCGGTGTGGTGGTCCACGCCGAGGATCTCCGCCTCGACCGCGGCGGAGTCGAGCTGTCGGCGTTCGGCGAGGGCGAGCACCCGCAGCGTCGCGCGGGGCAGCGCGAGCTCGAGAGCCAGGCGTCCGATGTCGTGCAGCAGCCCGGCGACGAAGGCCGCGTCGGCGCGCACGCCCAGCGACTTGTTGGCCGCGGCGATGCGCTCGGCGGCGCAGGCCACGCCGATGAGATGGCGCCAGAGCCCGTTGCGATCGAACGCGGGCGGTTCCGATGAATCGGCGTCCGTCGAATCGGTATTCGACGAACCGGGCCTGTGGCTGGTCTGATGGCGCGCGTGCATCGACTCGTCGAGCTCGCTGCCCGCCTCGCTGAGCACGTCGTACACCGCCACGCTCAGCACCGCGGACTGCACCGCCTCGAGCCCGAGCAGCACGACGGCGCGCTTGACCGTCTCGACGCGCTCCACCAAGGGGCGATCGGCGCGTCTGCAGAGGCTCAGGATGCGCGTCGTGAGCGCCGGGTCGGACTCGATCAGCGCGGAGATCTCGTTGATGTCCGCGTCATCCGCGGCCGTCACGGAGAGCAGCCGCGTCGCGATGGGCGCCAGGGTTGGGAGCTGGTCGATCTGTTCGAGGATCAGCTCGACCTGGCGCGCCCGGGCGTCCGTCGCGGACGGACGCGGGCGATCCACGTCGGCGCTGAAGGGCAGGCTCGCTCGGTCCATACGAGTCCCGTCCCGGCGTGCGCGGTTATCCGTTGTTGGTCTCGGCGGGCTCGAGCTCCAAGAGCTTCTCGAGCTTGCCCATGAACTCGTTGACGTCGAACGGCTTCTTGACGAAGTCGTCGGCGCCCGCGCTGAGGAGCTGCTCGATCTCTTGGCGGTTCACGACGCCGGAGACGAAGATGATCTTCGCGTCGCTGAGCTCGTCGTTGGCGCGGATGCGCTCGCAGACGATGTTGCCGTTGATGTCCGGCAGCATGTAGTCCAGCACAATGACATGGGGCCTGAAGCTCTCGGTGAGCAGCCCGGCGTCGTAGCCGGTGCCCGCGGTCTTCACCTCGAAGCGTCCGTCGGCGCCCAGCATGTCGCTGAAGAGCTCGGCGATCTGCGGGTCGTCGTCGACCACGAGCACGCGCTTGGGCCCGCCGCCCTCGATCGCGTCGAGGGGGATGCCGTTGGTCTTCATGAATCGGATCAGCTCGTCACGCGGGATGCGCCGGAAGCGCGAGCCCGGCACGCGGAAGCCCGAGAGCCGCCCCGAGTCGAAGCAGCGGATGATGGTCTGCTGGCTGACCTTGCAGACCTGCGCGGCCTCACCGGTGGTGAAGATCTTCTTGCCGGACCAGTCGGGCGTCTCGCTCTCGCCGCCGCTGCCGCCGCCGGCGCCACCGCCCGCGCCGCCGTCGGAGGGCCCGTGGGTCCCGTTCGAGTACTGCTTGCTGGCCTCGTTCATGGGGCCTCCCACGTGGCGAACCCGACGCGAGCGCGCCGGTGCGAACGGGGAGGGCCGATCCATGGCCCGGACGGTCCCGATCGGGCCCTCATGCCCGTATCACCCGCGTCCGCTGTGTGGGGGCATCGGCGTAGAGAACGCGCGTCTTAACCCATCTTCACACACCGAGGCGTCGTCGGGCCGCGCCCGCGGCGTGTGCGGGCCATTCTCGGACGTTCGTCCTCGCTATCCATCGCGCCCCCGCTCGCGCCAGCGCGTCACCGCCTCCGGCTCACGTGGGTAGATCGGGCGCAACGCGCCCGGGGCCGCGTCGGGCAGCAGCACTGAGGCGTGGATCGCGTGCGCCGCCGTCAGTCGCGGGGGATGCACCTCCAGCCCGCAGCGCGCGGCCGCCGTCAGCATCGCCTCGGGCGCGAAGCGATCGATCAGCAACCGACGCGCGCCGCTCGCGTCGGCCAACTCGACCAAACGATCCGCGCTCGCCAGCTCGCCCGCGCCCATCGTCCCGTCGGCACGGAAGGGCGTGATCCACGCGGTCCCGCGCTTGGAGGCGAGGCCGACGAGGAACGCCTCGTTTGCTGGCTCGGAGTCAATCGCTGCGACCGCTGCGATCATCGCGGAAGGCACGGGGACCGCGGCCGCGCCCGTCGCGAACGCGATCGCCTGACCGGCCGCCGCGGCGATTCGGATCGAGGTGTACCCGCCCGGCCCAAGGCCCACCGCGACGCGATCCAGACTTCGCGGCGTCAGGCCCGCGCGGACCACGAGCCGCTCGATCGCGGGGAGCAGATCGGCGTCCGGTCGGCGTGGGCCGGCGAGCCGCTCCTCGCCCAGCACCTCGACCGAGGCGTCGTGGTGCACGCGGGCGAGCGCCACGCCCGGGCCGCTCCGTTCGTCGGCGGCCGAGGGGTTGCTCATCTCGATCGCGAGTGTCACGTGCGGCTGGTCGGCGGGGCGGGGGTCAGTCATCGCCGGACCAGCCGCGATCGCGTTTCTTGGCGCCCCGTCGGCGTTTGCCCTCGAGGCGTCGGGCCCGCGCGCCGGCGCTGGGCTTGGTGGGTCGGCGGACCTTGGGCGTGCGGGCGGCCTCGGCGACGAGTTCGGCGAGCCGGTGCACGCACTCGGCGCGGTTGCGTCGGGCGTGCCGGTGCACGCCGCAGGAAAGCAGCAGCTCGTCCTCACCCGTCAGGCGGGCGCCCGCGAGGCGACGAAAGCGATCCCGCGCCGCGGGCGTGAGCGGCAGGTCGGCGACCGCGACGCGGAGCTGGGCGCGCGTCGCCCGCTTGTTGACGTTCTGCCCCCCGGGCCCGCTGGAGGCCGAGAAGGTGATCTCGACCGCCGCGGTGCGCACGCGACGCCCGCCCCCGAGCAGGATCCACTCGGCGCCGGCGTCGTCGGGTTGGGCGGGTTCGGACGTGCCCATGGCGATAGACGCTACGCTGCCCGCCCGGCGAAGGAGGCCGACACACGCGATGCGGCGAGGTACTCGGTTCATCTTGATGGCGTCGGCCTGCTCGGCCGCCGCGGGAACGGGCGCCCTCGCCCAGCAGAGCAACCCCGAGCAGACCGGCGGGTGGTACCGCTGGGAGGGCGGGCCGCCCAAGATCTGGTCGCTCAGTGTCGAGCCCGCGTTCTACTACGTGGCGCCCTCGGGCGAGGTCACGATGCCCGGCGACGCCTCGAGCGACCAGGTCGAGTTGTCGGACTACAACGTCGACGACCCGAACGCCGCGCCGTTCGGCGAGGTGCACTTCCGCAAGGATCGCTGGCGGCTCTCGGTGACGGGCTTCACGCTCGACGTGCAGGGGTCGGCCACGATCGACGAGGACGTGCGCCTGGGCGAGGCGATCGTGCTCGCGGGCGAGCGGGTCGACACGACGCTGGACTTTCTCTCGTTCGAGGTGCTGGGCTCGTACCGGTTCGCGGAGTACGCGGGCTCGCAGAGCTACGACGGGGTGTACAAGTTTGTCACGGGCGCCGAGCTGGTCGCGGGCGCGCGGTACTTTGATGTCGGGCTCGAGTTCGACGTCGACCTCTCGACGCGCACGACCGTGTTCTTGCTGCCTAGCGAGACCAAGGTCGACGAGGTGTTCGCCCAGCCGGTGGTTGGGCTGCGATGGGACATGGAGTTCTACGAGCAGTTCTCGGTCGACGTGGAGTCGACCGTCGGGGCCCTCTATCTCGGGGATCACGAGTCGCTGTCGTGGGACATCAAGGCGCAGTTCGCGTGGCGGCCGGTCGAAAACTTCGGCGCATTCGTGGGATACCGACAGGTCGCGTTCCACCTGAAAGATGGGGATGGCGCCAGCGAGTTCGAGTGGGACGGCTCGCTCGCGGGCGTGTTCGCCGGTGTGCAAATCCGGTTCTAACTCCAGCGTTGAATCGTTCCAAAGTAAGTGCAAGTCGAGCGCCCGCATCGCGTGCGCAGAACGCGCGCCGCGTGCATCTGCGTGTGGCGTGCGCTAAATCGTTCAAATCGTGCGAAGGAAACCGAGGAACGAACCCGCCGGCGTTGACCGGGCCGAAGTGATGCGCGATACTCACCCGCCGGTCCGTCTTCTGCACGCATCGGGCGAGCGCTCGGGTGACTTCTTGCGTTCGTTTGGGAGGAGAGTCGAGAATCGTTCGGTCTAGGCGGCGCGCGGGTCCGGTGCGCTGTCGCCTCGATCTTGTGGCTGTGCCGTCGGCATGGGGTTCGACCCGGTGTGCGCTCGGCACGATTCTCGGCGTGGAACGTCGGAACGTGTCGCGCGGCGGTGGTTGTTCGGGCGCATGACCCAGGGGCGAGGCGAGCATGGCGACGGTCACCAAGAAAGACCTCATCGATAAGATCGCCGAGCGCACCGGCCAGAAGCGCGTGGACGTCAAGAAAACCGTCCAAGAGCTACTGAATCAGATCATCGACGAGCTCAAAGACGGCAATCGGCTTGAGTTTCGCGACTTCGGCGTGTTCGAAACCAAGGAGCGCGCCCCGCGCGTCGCCCAGAACCCGCGCACGCTCGAGCGCGTGCCCGTGCCCGCCAAGCGCACCGTGAAGTTCAAGGTTGGGCGGCTGATGCGCGAGCGGGTCGAGAACGCGACCGAGCCGCCGGCTGAGACAGCCGATGAAACGCCGACCGAGACTCCCAACGGGACAGCGGCACAGGCTGATCAGTCTCAAACGGATGTGAACACATCTGATCCGATCCAGTCCGATTCGGGCGTCTCGCAGGTCGAGGCCAAGCCCGATGCTCGCTCGCCCGCCCGCTCCGACGACTGACCCCGGGCGATTCAGTCGAGCGCCGGAGCGCCCGCGAGAGCCAGCATCCGATCCAACGCGTCCACGGCCGAGGCGCGCACCTCGGGGTGCACGCGGACGACGTTGATCGCCTTGGCGTGCGCCTCGCCGCGCTCCTCGCCCGTGTTCGGGTCGATCCCGCACCGCTGGTCGAGCACCCAGAGCAGATGAGGCTCATCGATGCGGTACATCGTGGTGCACAGGCACTGGCAGTCGCTGAGAATGCGCACGCGCACGTCGCGCTCGGCGGCCCGTGCCGCGAGCCGATTCACCAGATGCACCTCGGTTCCGATCGCCCATCGCGAGCCCGGCTGGGCCGACTCGATCTGCTGGATGATGTACTCGGTCGAGCCGGCGAGGTCGGCCTTGTCCACCACCTCCTTGGCGCACTCGGGGTGGACGAGAATGGTCGTGGGCGTCTCGCCATCGGCCTCGAGCGTCTTGTTTTCCATGCGGATCTCGTCGCAGTGCTCGGGCCGAAAGAGCTTGTGCACGCTGCAGTGCCCGGCCCAGAGGATCGCGTCGGCGTTGTGGAGTTGCTCGTCGGTCATGCCGCCGAGGGGCTCGCCGCGTTGGGTGCGCTTGGGGTCGTAGACCGCCGAGCGGTTGGCAACGTCGATGCCGTGCTTGTGCGCCGTGTTGCGTCCGAGGTGCTGGTCGGGCAGAAAGAGGATCTTGACGCCCTCGCCGTCCTCCAGCGGCTTGTCGCCGCCCCGCATCGCCCACTCGAAGACGCGGTCGGCGTTGGAGCTGGTGCAGCACGCGCCCCCGTGGGCGCCGACGAATGCCTTGATGGCGGCAGTGGAGTTCACGTAGGTGATGGGGATGACACGCCCGCGCCAGCCGCGCTGCTCGAGCGAGGCGTGAATGAGCTCCCACGCCTCGACGGTGTCCTCGTAGTCGGCCATGTCGGCCATGGAGCAGCCGGCGGAAAGGTCGGGGAGGATGACGTCGACGGACTCGGGGGTGAGCATGTCGGCGGTCTCGGCCATGAAGTGCACGCCGCAGAAGACGACGGTGTCGACCTCGCCGGCCTTGGCCAGCTCAGCGGCCTGCTGGCTGAGCTTCAGGCTGTCGCCGGTGATGTCGGCGTGCCGAACGACCTCATCGACCTGGTAGTGGTGCCCGAGGATGACGAGCTTGCGACCCAGGCGCTGACGTCGATCAGCGATCGCCGCAGCGAGGTCGTGGGGTGAGAGCTGGTGGTAGCGGTCGGGCAGCGAGGGCTGCCAGAGCAGGGTCGCGGTCATGGCGCCTCCGGTGGACCATAGGAGTTCGCCGTGGCATTCGCCCCGCGAGGGTGATTGGGCGCGGTCGGACTCAGGCGACCCGCGCCAGGGCGCCCGAATGCACGAGCTCGATCGCCACGGCCTGTGCCTGCCCGGGCACCCGGGCCACGCGGACCACGCGGGCCCGCTGCATCGAGTCGGCCGAGAGCACACCCTCGCGCTGCCACGCGATGGCGACCTTGATCTCGTCGCCCGGATGGAGCGGGCGACCCGGCTCCACACGCAGCAGCAGCCCGCGATCCGAGATATCCACGGTCTCGGCGACCGCGTACTTGCGGCTGGCGATGTGCAGCACCTTCGCCGGACGCACCGCGGGCGTGCGAGCCTCTCGTCGGCGGTCGGGGGCGGAGTGGCCTGCACGGGATTGGCCCGTGTTGGAAAGGCCCGCGTGTGGTTGGGTTGGATCGGTCTCGTTCGGGGTGATCATGACCCACTGATATCGGTCGATCGGCCCCGAGAGCTTGCGTCAATAACGCGTCGGACGCCGCGCAGGTCGTGCGCTAGTCGGTGTCCCTTGGTGATTTCAGACGCAGGTGCGGCTCGCTCAGCGAGCCGGGGCGGAGCAGCGACTCGGTGATCTCGCGGATCGCGGCGAGCTGGCTCGGCCACATGAAGTGCGAGCCGACCTCGGCGAGCGTCACCCACCGGTGGGCGTCGTGCTCGTCGTTGAGCATGGGGCGCCAGTCGATCGGGGCCTCGATCGCGAAGCGGGGCATGAGATAGACCGTGTCGCGCTCGGCGATGAAGAACGGGTGCACGCCGTCGAGCGACCACGCCCCGAGGCAGGCGGCCCGAACCAGGCCGGTTTCCTCGCCGAGCTCGCGCCAGGCGGCGTCGGTGGCGGTCTCGCCCTGCTCGATCCGGCCCATGACGGTCTGCCAGGTGCCGTGAAGGCGCTGGGCGGTTCGGCGGAGCTGGAGGAACTCGAACGCGTCAGGCCGAGCGCGGCGCAGCACGTAGACGTCGACGTAGTTGCTTTGAATCGTTGGAGCCATCGCGGCTGAGCGTACGGCTCTTTGGTGGCCCGGCTTTGATGGCATGCCACCAATGCCAGGCCGCCGCAGGACTACGTGGGGAGCTCGGCGCCG
>JBCAXI010000080.1:0-9922 GCA_038534175.1 Planctomycetota bacterium
ACACGCCCGTGTCGTGCGCGGGCGATGCGAGACTTCTTCTCCTATCGGCCGACGACGTCCCTTGCGTTCCGGGGGCGGCGTCGGCCACTTTTTGTATCGATCGAGCCGCACACAGCGCGGCCGCGTTCGGTCAATAGAAAGACCCAGCGTCCGTTGCTGTGAACGCTGGGCGAAGTGCAGACTGCAAAGGCGCTGTTCCAGAACAACACGCCGACGGTGGGCGCCGAATCAGCGGTCGACTGTCATCGTGCGCGACGACGGCGGGCGGCGAGCAGGCCACCCAGGCCCAATAGCGACGCGGTCGCCGGCGTCGGCACCAGGAGCGTCACGTTGTCGATCGAGACATCCGAGAACGCATTGCCAAAGAAGAACCCGGGCACGGCGCCCGTGATGTGGACCTCGTCCACGCTCGCGAGCACGGACGCGAACGTGGCGCCGGCGGGCAGGATCGGCTCGAACGTGTTGGGATCCTCATCGCCGAACCCGATCCAACCGGCGGGCAGCCCGACCTGCGTCGGGTCGGAGATCGTGACCGAGAGCGTCGTCCAGTCCGGGGTGAAGTTGACGCCCTGGATACCCATCTCAAAGAAAACACCCGACGAGCCGCTGCCGCCCTGGATGTCGCGATCGATGAACTTGACGCCAATCGGGCGTGCGATCTGGTTCCCGATGAAGTCGGTCAGGCTGTCGGTCTTGATGTCGAAGCTGAACGTGATGTCGTTGAAGGGCGAGTAGTCGCCGAGGAAGTCGGGGTTGGTCGTCTCGCCGATCGCGCCGGTGCGGAGCTCGTTAAAGAACGAGTCGTTGAAGTGGCGGGCCCGCCCATCGGGGTTGCCACCGGTCGCCTCATAGAACGCGTTGCCTTGGAAGCCGCCGTCGCTGCCGCCGTCAAAGCCGACGACAGTCGAGTTCGGCATGGCCATGGATGTCGCGACCATCGAGCCCATCGAGCACACGGCGATCAACGCGGCGGGCTTGGTGCATTGCTTCATCTTCTGATCTCCTCGTTTGCAGTGGTGATGCTTGCGGTCGTGGTGTTGCGCTGTGGCCTCGGGCGTGCCATCAGCCCGACCCTCGACCCCACTCGGCCCGATTCGGATCCCCCAACCGAACGCCAGCGGGGGGCCTCCTCACAAGACCGAGAACCACTTTCACGAACGACGACCAAGTAGTCAAGAAATTTCCCGGAAACTTCTGGCAAACTACCGAGTATTGCTCTCGGCATCCCCCACAGACTGGTACGCTCCCCTGCGGGCGGCACGCGCCAACCCACCGAACCGCCCACGAGGATGGTGCCTTTGCAGAACGTCACTCCGATCACGCCCAAAGGCCAACCAACTCACGAGACGGATGACGATGAGCTCGAAAGGCTCATCGCCGCGGTCGGAGATCGATTGCTGCAAGGGTTCAGCCCCGTTGTCTCGGCTCTGGCCGCCACCGAGGCGCGACCCAATCAGCTCGCCCACCGCCTCGGGGTCGACAAGGTCCTCGCCAGCCGCCTGCTGAAGGCCATGCGGACGACCGACCCGGTCTCGGCGGTGCATCGCATGCCCGGCCCGGACCCGCTGCGCCGCCTGCTGAAGGCGAGCGCCCGCGCGGGGGTCGATGAGGCGCTGATCGAGGAGGCCAACACCGCTGTTGATCGATTTGAGAGCCTGATCCGGGATGACGTCGGGGATCGCGGCACGCTCGAGGCGATCATCAGCGCGTGGATTCCCGAGGCGCGGCGCGAATTCGAGCTGCGTCGCAAGCAGGCCGCGTATCGCGCCCTCTCGCAGCTCCGCGGCGCCCACTGCAACGCGATCTCCGCGACCGTCATGCTCCGCCCCTCGGACGACGGCGACAAGATCGACGTCGTCTGGCTCAACGGCCTGCTCGGACTCCAGCGCGCCCGCCCCAACGCGGGCGCCAAGATCGCGACGCGCCGATTTAGCGGCGACGGGCCCGGGCGGGCGCCGCGCACCCTCGATGGAAACCCGGTCGATGGCCTCGAGGGGCTGCTGCTGCCCGAGTTCTGCTCGCGGCCACTCCCGGAGGTCCACGCCGAGGCGGTCGGCGAGGTCGCGCACTACCTGCTAGGCGGGCGCCGCTACGGCCCGAATTCCTCGGTAGACGTCATGTTCGCCGAGTTGAACCGTGGCGAGATCGATCGCTACGTGCCCGCCGAGTCGGACCGCAAGCGATTCGCGTTTGCAGAGGTATCGACATCCGCCCGCGTGATGCAATTCGACGCGTTCGTGCACCGAGACCTCGGAGGCTCGTCGGTCCCGAGCATTGATCTCTACGACACCGCGTTCGAGGGCGCCGCGAGCGTGAACGATCGAAAACGCGACGTCGATCGCCTCAGCCTGCTCGAGACCGTCGAGCCTCTTGGCTGGGGCCTCTCGTCCGTGCGCTCGCCCGACGTGCCCCGATACACCGACGCGATCGCGCACGTGTTCCAACAAGTCGGTTGGAACGCCGACGACTTCCACGCGTTCCGTTGCCGATCCGAGTATCCGCTCTACGGCTCGCAGGTCACGCTCAGCTGGCAGCCCCAAACCCGATAGCGGCGCCCGACCTCGCCGCTTCGCGGGCGCGATACGCGCAGCGCAAAGGGGGCCTCCGATCTCTCACGCACCCTGCGATGCGAGGCCGCATGTGTCGGCGATGGATCGGCAATGTCCGAGTTCGCGGGAGACTGCCGTTGTTGAATCTGCGGCGCCGGGCGTGCGTTCACGGCGACCGTTGGTTGGCGTGACGGCGCCGATGGCGTGGTCTCGACCCGCGACGGCACACAGGCAGGCGCCCGTGCGGATCACCCAGTACCCGGGCGCGACGCTCGAAGATCGCCGGGGTCATCTCTGGCGTTCCAGCGTGGCGTAAGGGCCTACCCGCCACGACGGCAACATCTGGCTCAGCGCCGACGGAGTGGGGTGCTCTCGTTCGATGGCAAAGAGCGCGTCAACTTCTCTAAAGGCGACCCTCGCTCGCCCTGGTCGACATTGAATGATCGCCAGGCGACCAAGACGCCTTCAGAAATCAGTGTGGTTTCACCGCGCGGCGGATCGCTCGCGGATCCGCACGGCTAGCCTCTATGCATGTCTTCGGCCCTCGAGAACACCACGGTCTTTCTGAATGGCCGGTTTGTCTCGCGTGACGAAGCGGTCCTCTCCGCGTTCGACGCAGGCGTGCAACACGCCGTGGGCCTGTTCGAGACGATGACCGTCAGCCTCGGCGTGGGCGGCGAGCCACGCATTCCCCGGTTGTGGCACCACCTCGACCGGCTCGCCGACTCGGCGCACGCGCTCGGGCTGACCACCAAGCTCCGGCGCGAGGCGCTCAGCGACGCGATCTTCGAGACCTGCCGACAGAGCGGCGTGCTCGACGAGCCCGGCTCGCGCGCACGGGTGCGACTCACCGTCACCGGCGGCGATCTCAGCCTGCTCCAGTCCTCGGCCAAGAGCCAGGTCGACCCCACCATCCTCATCGTCGTCCAGCCGCCCACGGCCTACCCCGACGAGATGTTCACCAATGGCGTGCGCGTGTCGATCGCCGACCTCAAGGTCAACCCGCTCAACCCCTTTGAGGGCCACAAGACGCTCAACTACTGGCCACGTCTGCGCGCGCTGCAGCTCGCCAGCGCGCGGCAGGCCTCCGAGACACTGGTGATGCAGGTGTCGAACCACCTCGCCGGCGGCGCCGTGTCGAACGCGTTCGTCGTCCACGAGGATCGCCTCATCACACCCATCGCTCAGGGCGAGGAGGAGATGGTCGGAGGCAAGGGCGCGCTGCCCAGCCCGGTGCTCCCGGGCGTGACCCGCGCGGGCGTGATCGAGTGGGCCCACGCCGAGGGCATCGAGGTCGAGCGCCGGATGGTCACCATCGAGGACGTGCTCGATGCGCACGAGCTGTTCCTCACCAACTCGAGCTGGGGAGTGCTCCCGGTCGGCATGGTCGAAAAGGAAGCGATCAACGAGGCGCACGTCGGCCCGCTCACGAAACGCGCGGTCGCGTGGTGGCGTGAGCAGATGGAAGAGACCGCGTGATGCCGCTCGTATGGGCCCTAGCGTTTGCCATGAGCGCGAGCGCCCCACCGCCCAGCGACACCGCGAATCGGCCCGACGCGTTCGAGCGCACCGTCGAGGTGACCCACGAGCTGCGGTACCTCGTCTCGCTGCCGCGGGGCTACGAGACCTCGGCCGATCCGCTTCCCCTGCTGCTTTTCCTCCACGGCGCCGGGGAGCGCGGAGATGATCTCGACCGGGTCAAAGCGTGGGGCCCGCCGCGATTGGCGGAAGAGGACCAAGGCTGGCGCGCCGCGTTCCCGGCCATCGTCGTGTCGCCCCAGTGCCCAGAGGGCCAGGTGTGGAACACCGACACCCTGCTCGCGCTGCTCGACCATCTCGAGGCGACGCACCGCGTGGATCCCACGCGGATCTACGTGACGGGCCTGTCCATGGGCGGCTATGGGACCTGGGCTCTGGCCGACGCGGCACCGGGGCGCTTCGCGGCGATCGCCCCGGTCTGCGGCGGGTACACCTACGCCAACATCGCCGCGCGCCGCCGACTCGGCGACATGCCCGTCTGGGCGTTCCACGGCGACGCCGACGACATCATCCCCGTGAGCGAGACCACCGACGCCATCCAAGCGTTGCGCGAGCAGGGCGCCGACCCCGATCGCGTTCGCATGACGATCTACGAGGGCGTGGGCCATGACGCCTGGCGCCCGGCGTACGCCGAGGACGAGCTGTGGACTTGGATGCTGTCACAGCGGCGCGAGCGCTGATCAGCGCCGCTCGATGACGCGAACGTTCTCGCGCCCCTCGACCCCGCGCCGTCCGCCGCCGAGCGCACGCACCACCTTCTGGTAGAGCCCAAGCCCCACGGCGGCGACCATCGCCAACACCGCCAGAGGGATCAGGATCACGAGCGAGACGAGGAACACCAGCGCGATCAGGGCGATCATCAAGATGACACCAAAGCGCGCGGCGAACGATGGGCGCCCCAGTCCCCAAGTCGCGGCCGCGCGGCGCCCCATCGCCTCGCGGAACGCGGCGGAATCGACACCTGGCATGGGGCCTCTTCGGGGGTCCATCAACCCATGCTACGGAGCCGGGGGGCCCGGATTTCGCCAAGCCCCGTGTGGGCGGCTTGTCGGTGGCGAGCCCGTGACCCGGCCTCACCCGAACATGGGGCTTGTCTTGGACGATTCGCTTCACGATGATGATGGGCCGTCGAACCGCACGAGGTATGGATGCCAGCGACCAAAGCACCACAAGATGATGTAGACCGGGTCGCCCCAGGCCGCTCCGGGTTCGCCCACCTCCATCTGCACACCGAGTACTCGCTGCTCGATGGCGGTAACCGCATCGACCGCCTTGTGGCGCGCGTCAAGGAGCTGGGCATGGACGCGGTCGCCATCACCGACCACGGCAACATGTTCGGCGCGGTCCACTTCTACGAGGAGTGTCGACGCCAGGAGATCAAGCCGATCCTCGGCGTCGAGGCATATGTCTGTGCGCCCGATCGAGATCGGTTTGACCGCACCTACACCGGCGTGAGCGACGGTGGGTACCACCTCGTGCTGCTCGCCGAGAACCGCGCGGGGTGGGACAACCTGCTCGTGCTGTGCTCGGAGGCGTACGTCAACGGGTTCTACTACAAGCCGCGCGTCGATCGTGAGCTCTTGGAGAAGCACAACCAGGGCCTAATCGCGATCAATGGGCACCTCGGCAGCGAGATGGGCGAGCACCTGCTGGCCTTTGAGCGCACGAAAGACCAGGCCAAGTGGGAGGCGGCGGTTGAGTCGGCCGACTGGCATGCGCGGACGTTTAAGGATGATGGCACGGGGCCGCGGTTCTTCGTCGAGCTTCAGCACCACGTCGGCGAGCAGATCGCGATCAACCCGCATCTCATCAAGCTTGCTCGCGATCACGGCCACCCGCTCGTGGGCGACAACGACGCGCACTTCCTCAAGGCCGAGGACCACGACGCGCACGACACGCTGATCTGCATCTCGACGGGCAAGGCCAAGGCCGATGACGGGCGCATGAAGTACACGCCCGAGCTGTACGTCAAGAGCCCCGAGCAGATGCGCGAGCTGTTCGACAAGGAATGGGGCGAGGCCGGGCGCGAGGCGATGGACAACAGCGTCGCGATCGCCGAACGCTGCGACCTCGAGCTGCCGATCGGTGAGAACCACGCGCCCGTCGTCGTCGTGAAGGCCCCGGCGAAGAGCAAGCTGCCCAAGCACGCGGACAAGTCGTACAACGGCGACCTGACCGCGTGGTACAAGGACTACTGCGCCCGGTTCGAGCTCGAGCCTGCGAACGACCCGGACCTCGACCAGGCCTCGCTGAAGGAGGACTGCGACAAGACCCTTCGTCTGTTGTGCGAGGCGGGCATGGTCTGGCGCTACGGGCCGACAATTCTCGAGCATCGGCACACGCTGATTGAGGGGACCGACAAGGCCGATGCGACGCGCAAGAAGGCCAAAGACACCGATGGATTCGACAAGTGGGCCCGCCTCAATCGCGAGCTGAAGATCCTGGCCGACAAGCTCATCAGCGCGTACTTCCTGATCGTGTGGGACTTCGTGAACTGGGGGCGCCAGAAGGGTATCCCGGCGCTGGCGCGTGGCTCGGGCGTGGGCACGATGACCGGCTACGTGCTCGGTCTCTCAAACGCATGTCCGGTCGAGTACGGGCTGCTGTTCGAGCGCTTCACTGATCCGGACCGCAGCGAGTATCCCGATATCGATATCGACCTCTGCCAGGACGGCCGCGGCGAGGTCATCGACTACGTGCGACAGAAGTACGGGCACGTGGCGCAGATCATCACGTTCGGCACGATGAAGGCCCGCGCGGCGGTGCGCGACGTGTCGCGCGCGCTCGAGATCTCGCTCCCCGCGGCCGACCGCATCGCCAAGGCCGTGCCCGAAGAGTTGAACATCACGTTCGACAAGGCGATCAAGGAGTCGCCCGACTTCAAGGCGATCTACGAGGGCGAGCGCGGCGCGATCGACAAGCTCAACGAGGGGCTCGGCGAGCACCAGCGCGTGAGCGCGGCCGAGGTGCGCCAGCTCATCGACACGGGGCGGGTGCTCGAGGGCCAGGCGCGCCACAGCTCCGTGCACGCCGCGGGCGTGATCGTCGCGACGCGCCCGCTTCAAGAGATCGTTCCGCTCTACAAGCAGTCGGGCGCCGAGGCGCACGAGATCGTCACGCAGTGGGACGGGCCGACCTGCGAGAAGATGGGCTTGCTCAAGATGGATTTCTTGGGGCTGCGCACGCTCTCAACCGTTGAGCGCGCCAAGGCCCTGATCCAAGAGTCGCTGGGCGAGGAGGCCCTCTGGGCGGGTGTCGGCCGCGCGGGCGAGTTGAAGAACAAGCCCGCGCAGCGAGGCCCGCACCCGCTCGATCTCGATCGACTGGACTGCGACGATCCTCGGGTCTTCTCGATGTTCCAGCGCGGCGACACGACGGGCGTGTTCCAGTTCGAGTCCGGCGGCATGCGACGCCTGCTGGTCGAGATGAAGCCCGACCGGCTCGCCGACCTGATCGCCGCCAACGCGCTCTTCCGCCCGGGGCCGATGGACCTCATCCCCGACTACAACCGGCGAAAGCACGGGACCGATACGGTGCCGACGGTGCACCCCATCGTCGATCGCTTCACCCGCGAGACCTACGGCGTGATGGTCTATCAAGAGCAGGTCATGCAGATCGTGCACGAGCTGGGCGGCATCCCGCTCCGCGCGGCGTACGCGCTCATCAAGGCGATCAGCAAAAAGAAGAAGAAGATCATCGACGCCAACCGCCCCAAGTTCATCGAGGGCGCGGGCACGCAGGGCCTCGACAAGAAGAAGGCCGATGAGCTGTTCGAGTTGATCCTCAAGTTCGCCGGCTACGGCTTCAACAAGAGCCACTCGACCGGGTACGCGATCGTCGCGTACCAGACGGCGTATCTGAAGACGTTTTTCCCCGCGCAGTACATGGCCGCGTTCTTGTCGTTCGAGAGCCAGGCGCAGAAAGTCGCGGACTGGATCCCATACCTCGACGACTGCCGACGGGCGAAGGTGAGCGACGCGGAGACGGGCGCGATCCTGCGCCAGGGCATCGAGGTGAAGCCGCCTGAGGTGAACCTGAGCCAGGCCGACTTCGCCGTGGTGTTCGAGGACGACGAGCCGCGTGACGCGGCGCACGGGCATATTCGGTTCGGGCTCAAGGCGATCAAGGGCGCGGGCGGCAAGGCGATCGAGGCGATCATCACCGAGCGCGAGCCGCGAGACGACGAGGAGCGTGCGCTCGAGACCAAGCCCTACAAGTCGCTCTATGACTTCTGCGAGCGCGTCCCACCCGGAACCGTCAACAAGGCCACCATCGAATCCCTCATCAAGAGCGGCGCGTTCGACAGTGTGCACGGGCGCGACATGCGGGCGGCGATGGTCGCGAGCATCGAGGGCGCCGTGAGCGCGGGGCAGAAGATCGCAGCCGACAAACAGGCGGGCCAGAACGTGCTCTTCGGCGGCGGAGACGAGGCGCCGGTCGAGACCGCCGAGCCGCCGCTCATCGCGACCACCGAGTGGGCCGAGGCCGAGACACTCAAGCAGGAGAAGGAGACGCTCGGCTTCTACGTCTCGAGCCACCCCCTCGACGAGCACGGCGCCTGGATCCGGGCCGTCGCGACACGCGCCGTGCCAGGGCTCAAGGGCTGCTCGCAGGACGAGCGCGTCATCGTCGGCGCCATGGCCCAGAGCGTGCGCACGATCGTGATGAAGGCCGGGCGCAACGCCGGGCGCAAGATGGCGATCGTCACGATCGAGGACACCAGCGGCACGGCCGACGTGGTGCTCTTCGCCGACGCCTACTCGAACTACGCCGACGTTCTGGAATCGGAGGAGCCGTTCTTCGTGCTCGGCCGCGTGGACCACTCGCGAGGCGAGGCGCAGGTGATTGTGGAGGCGCTGGTGCCGATCTCCGGCACGCCGCTGACGGGCGGCAAGCTCACGCTGGTCATCGACGAGGCCCACCTCGGCGCCGACGCGGACGTCCCCGGCCAGAGCGCCGACACGCTGCTCGCGCTCAAGGGCCTGATCGACCGCCACGCCCTCGCCGAGCGCGAGGCCGCGGCGCCGAACGAGGACGGCATCCCCGCGGGCGTCGACCTGCTCGTCGCGACCGCGATCGGCGAGGTCCACGCCACCCCCGGCGGCGTCTCCCGCGTCCGCCTCGGTCCGCCCATGGTCAAGGAAGCAGCGGCCCTCCTCGGCGAGCGAGGGGTGCGGGTGCGGGGCAAGTGGGCGTTCGAAGAGGAGGACAGCCGGCGGAAGCGGTACCAGCGAAGCTCAAGCTAAGCCTCGCCGTGGTGCTCCCACCGCGTCTGAAGATTGTGCTCGACGTCCAACAAGTCCAGCACCTTCCCCACCGTGAAATCCACGATGTCCTGCACCGTTTGCGGCCCGAGATAGAACCCCGGGTTCGCCGGCGCCACGGTTGCCCCCGCAAGCGTCAGCGTGCGCATGTTCTCGATATCAATCAGATTCAGCGGGCTCTCGCGGTGCACGATCACGAGCTTGCGGCGTTCCTTCAGCGTCACCATCGCGGCGCGTGTCAGCAGGTTCGAGCCGGCGCCGGTCGCGATCGCGCCCAGGCTCGTTGAGCTGCACGGGATGACGGCCATGCCGTTGTGCAGAAAGCTCCCGCTCGCGATCACCGCGCCCACATCCTTGTTGGGGTGGCACACGAGGCGGCTCCGGATCTCGTCGGCGTCGTCGCGTTCGGCGAGGTGCGGCAGCAGCTCTTCGAGCGTCACGCGCTTGATGCCTGCCTCGTCGAACAGCAGCCGCTGGCCGTACTCGCTGACGACCAGGTGCACCTCGGCGCCCGCCAGGAGGACCTGCTCGAGGCAGCCCGTGGCGTAGGCCGCGCCGCTCGCGCCGGAG
>JBCAXI010000081.1:0-9922 GCA_038534175.1 Planctomycetota bacterium
CGCACCCAGCGCGCCGCGGCCTCGCTTCAGTTCGTCCACCCCCACTGGCACGAGGACCAGTGCCGCGAGTACGCCCTCCGCAGCTACGAGCACGCCGCAAGGCTCTTCCTTGAGGTCGCCTTCACCCCGCGTCTCATCACGCCCGATGCCTGGGTCCGCCACGTCGAGCTCGACGCCATCGCCGACTCCCTTCGACCCATGGTCAACCGAGGCCCCACGCTCATGCTCACTGGGCATTGCGGCAACTGGGAGCTGCTCGGCTTCACCGTCTCCGTCCTCGGCTTTCCCATGCACGCCCTTTACCGCCCACTCGACGCCAAGCCCGTCGACGACTGGCTCAAACGCACCCGCGCGCGCCGCGGACTCACACTCGTCGACAAGTTCGGCGCCGCCAATGTCCTCCCGGGCGTCGTCGCCTCGGGCGAGCCCGTCGGCTTCGTCGCCGACCAGAACGCGGGCGACCGAGGCCTGTTCGTCCCATTTCTCGGTCGCCTCACTTCCACCTACAAGACCATCGGCCTGCTCGCGATGCAGCAGAACGCCACCGTCGTCTGCAGCATGGCGCGACGCCTCGGCCCCCCCGGCCCCACCGGAGCTCCCGCCGCCGACGTTCCCATTACCGAGGGATTCAGCGCCGACCTGGCAAACCGAGACGACACCGGCGGCATCGCCTATCGCATCGAGGTCAAGGACGTCATCCAACCCAGCGACTGGGCCGACCAGCCCGATCCGCTGTTCTATCTCACCGCCCGCTACCGCCGAGCGCTCGACCAGATGGTCCGATCCGCCCCCGAGCAGTACCTCTGGATGCACCGCATCTGGAAGAGCCGTCCACGCCACGAGCGGCTCGGGCGACCCTTCCCGCCGCATCTCCGCGAGAAGCTCGCCAGCCTGCCGTGGATGACCGACGACGAGGTCGAGGCGATCGTCGACCGATCCAACCAGGACGCCGCCCTGCTCGCCGAGCTCGGCGTGGACCGGCTACCTTAGAGCGGGTCGCCGCCCCGACTCGCGTTTGCAAACCACCCCGCGGGGACGCCGCGGGTAAGCCCAGGTGAGTGGGACGGGGTGGGGTGGTGGGGTGGGGTGAGTGCCGAAGGGAGCCGTCCATGGCCGACGCAACCGACGAACGATCAACGCTCGATGGCGCTCGAGTGCTGCTGGTCGATGACGACCGCGACGTGCTCGAGTCCATGGCCGCCGCCTTCGAGGCCGAGGGCGCCGACATCATGACCGTCTCCGACGGCAACACCGCTGTCGAGGCCTGCCTCGAGGAAGCCCCCGACATCGTCATCCTCGACATGATGCTGCCGGGACGCTCCGGCTTCCTCGCCCTCGAGAAAATCAAGGGACGCGAGGACAGCCCGCTCGTCGTCATGGTCACCGCCAACGAGGGACGCCGACACCAGGCCTATGCCGAGCAGATCGGCGTCGACGGCTACCTCCTCAAGCCCATCCCCCTCGCCACTCTTCTCGACACCGCCGCCTCGCTCCTCGCCAACCGCGACGACGCCGACTGATTCCGGGTGGCATGGCTCTCCGAGCCGTGTCATCCCCATCCCCGGTGGCATGGCTCTCTGAGCCGTGTCTGCTTCAGTACCCCAACAGACGCGGCTCAAAGAGCCATGCCACCCGGAATCCAGAAGATGCCCAAGCGACAGCTCGTGCTCCTCAACCCCTCCGACGACGGCGCCATGGGCTCGCTCGGTTCCCCGCGGGCCTTTGAGGAAACCGTCCGACCCTTCAACATCGCGCCCGACGGCGCCGAGCGCAAGACCGGCACCCTCCCACTCTTCGGACCCGGCGTCGTCCTCGAGATCGCGCTCGGCCAAGAGCAACTCGCCCAAGCCCTCATCACCGTCATCGACCAAGACATCGCCTGGCCCGTGCTCAGCCGCCTATGCCGAGAGCTCAAGTGGAAGATGATGGACGCCGCCACAGGCCAGACCTTCGGCTGAGCCCACGCCGCTTTTTCTCCATCGACTGATGGCACCCCAGCGCTCGCCGCGTGTCTCCATCGGAGCGCCCCAAGCGAGGCGCGCCGCACGGGGTGAGGCGGCACGGTGCCAATGCGCCAGCCGACCCGCGCACAACACACACCGGACGCCGCGATCACCACCAACGCGTCCACCAAGCCCCATCCAGTGCGCGATCGGATTGCGCACGCTGTCCCGGTGCTCACCACACCGGGACGGTTTCACGGCCCCAGCCGCTCAACGCGCGGCAACGCCGCGCGCCACGACGCGCCCAGCGTGCACGCCTCGGCCAGACGCGCGTGGTACGACGCGCGAGGCATCTCCACGCACCCAAACCGGCCCAGGTGCGGCGTCCAGAACTGCACGTCGAACAACACGAACCCGCACGCCCGCAGCACACGCCAACACCACACCAACGCCACCTTGCTCGCGTCGCGACCGCCCGACGCCGGACGGCTGAACATGCTCTCCCCCGCGAACAGCCCGCCCAGCGTCACGCCATAGATGCCGCCGACCAAACGCCGTGATCCCCCGTCGTCTCGGCGCCATACCTCCACGCTGTGCGCATGCCCCGCCGCGTGCAGCGCCTCATACGCCCCGATGATCGTGTCGTCGATCCAAGTCTCTTGGAGCTCGGCTTCATCTTCTCCGTTGGCATCAGCCCGCGGCTCGGCGCACGCACGAAGCACCTCGCCGAACGCCTCGTCGCTCGTCACCTCGAACCGCCCAGACCGCATCCGCTTGGCGAGCGATCGCGAGACGTGGAACCGCTCGTCCATCGGCATCACCGCCCGCGGGTCCGGGTCGTACCAGTCCAGCCGCCCCGTCCGGGGGTCGCCCATGGGAAACGCGCCGATCGCGTAGGCCCCGAGCAGGCCCTGAACCCCGTCACGCCAACCCATCTTCGCCGCGAGACGATCCGCGCCCGTCAACTCCATCATCCTTCTGAAACCCAAACCCGCCGGTTACGATATTGAGGCGAAACGCCGACAAGCCCCTTCCCAACAAATCTCCGACCGGAGGAACGCCCCATGGCCGAACAATTTATGGAGATCCTGTCCAACGAGGACACGCTCATCTTCGTCGTCGGCGGTGCCCTCGGACTCGTCGCCATCGTCTTCTGCACCATCACAGGCTGCATCAAACAGTGCGCCCGCGAGCGCACCCGCCGCGAGATCGCCGCCTATATCGCCGAGGGCTCGATGCAGCCCGACCAGGGTGAGCGACTCATCCGCGCCAAGTTCAAGGACGACTGACCATGCACCTCTTCCCAACCCTCGCCGGCATCGAGAACAACCTCATCCCGCTCGTCGCCATCGTCGGCGGCCTCTTCATCGGCCTGATCGTCATCATCGCCGTCTTCACCACCGAGGCCGCCAAGACCAAGCGCAAGCAGGAGACCGCACGCGAGCTCGCCGCCTACGTCGCCGAGGGCTCCATGACCACCGACGAGGCCGAGCGCATCCTCCGCGCCGCCGACATCAAAGACGATTGACCCCGCAACACCCGCACCGGAACACCTCCCATGGACCTGCTCGCCCACGCCATCCTCACCCCCACTCTCGCCGGCGTAGAGGGTGAGGAGATCGGCATGGTCGCCGTCACCGGCGGCATCATCTTCCTCATGCTCCGAACCATCTTTGGGCAGTTCACCAAGATGCACCGCACACGCACCACCGAGGAGACCCGCCGAGAAGTCGCCGCCTACGTCGCCGAGGGCTCCATCACCACCGACGAGGCCGAGCGCATCCTGAACGCGGGCAAGCCACGATCCTCCTGCTCCACGCGAACCTGAGCCAACGGAGAACACCATGAGCCTCCTGGCCGGACTCGGCTTCATCCTGATCAACGTCCTCGTCCTCGCCCTTGTCGGGCTCGTGGTCTGGCGTGTCGTGAAGCTCATCATCGATCGCGCCAATGGCACGGGCGTCCTCGAGGCCGAGGAGCGGTCCCGACGCGCCATCGCCAAGCGCGTCGCCAAGGGCGAGCTCTCCGTCGATGACGCCGAGCGCCTCCTCAACGCCGGCCCAGGGGCCTGACGCTCCGATCGAAAGGGACACCCACCATGCCCGTCAAAGAGATCTCGAACATGATGCAGGACAATTCCTGGCTGCTCATCGCGAGCATCGTCGGGCTTGTTTTCATCTTCGGCGCCATCGCCGACGCGCTCCGCAAGTCGGCCCAGTCACGCCACCGCGAGCGCACCCGACGTGAGCTGTTCGCCTATGTCGCCGAGGGCAGCATCTCGCCCGACGACGCCCAAGCCCTTCTCAACGCCACCGCCAAGAAGCCCGACTGGCAGAAGAAGGTCGCCGAGATGGTCGAGTGGGGCTCCATCAGCCCCGATGACGCCGCCAAACTCTGCGACGCCTTCGAACGTGGCGCCACGAAAGCCAGCGAGGCCGTCCGCAAGGGCGTCAACGCCCATGTCAACGCGACGAATTCCAAGGCGCCGCAGCCCTGAACTCTGGCCACCGCGTCTCAGTCTGAGCGCCAGGTCTGGATCAGCCGCAACGCCCTGAGCGTCTCGGCGATCGACCACGCCTGGGCGATGCATCCCGCCGGCCACCGCGATCGACCGCGGGGCCCGGGCGTTTCATCGCCATCGAACACCTCCGCGATCGTGCCGGGATACCAGCCGTCGAGCTGCCCGAGGAGGCCATCGAGCGCCGCGCGCGCCCGCCCACGATCGCCCTCCGACCGCAGCACCGCCTCCGCGTACGACCCCATCAGCCAGGGCCACACCGTCCCCTGGTGGTACGCCGCGTCGCGCTCGAATAGCACGCCCCAGAACCGCCCCTTGTACTGCTCGTCCCGCGGGGACAGCGTCCGCAATCCCTCGGGCGTGAACAGATCCCGCTCGACCACCGCCAACGCTTGCCGCGCCCGCGTCAATGCCGTTTCCCTCGCGGCACCCGACTCCCCATGCACCGGCCCGTGCGCCAGGCTCATCGCGAACACCTGATTCGGGCGCACCTCGCGCACCGCGCGCCACGCCTTCCCGCTCGGCGCCAGCACGTCGAACCAGCAACGGTCCGCCTCGCTCCAGAACAGCCGCGCAAACGACTCCGACGCCTCGTCCGCCCACGCGCCGAGCGCCTCGGCGTCCTCCACGCCCAACCGAGACAGCCACCGAAGCCCGTGGATCCACAGCGCGTTGATCTCCACCGCCTTCCCGTGCCGCGGCGTGAATGTCACGCCGTCACGCTGCGCATCCATCCACGTCAGCTGCGTCGTCTCGCTCCCGGCCATCACGAGCCCGTCGCCCGGATCCACGCCGATGCCGTGCATCGTCCCTCGCCGGTACGACCGCGCGACATCCAGGCACGCCGGCGCGAGCGCGGCGTCGAACGCCGCGCGATCACCCGTCGCCTCCAGCCACGCGCACGCCGCGTGCACAAACCAGAGCGAGGCGTCCACCGTGTTGTAATGGGGCTCGCCCCCGTAATCGTCGAACCGATTCGGGATCACACCCTCGCGCCGGTGCGCCGCGAACGTCTCGAGCGTCGCCAACGCCTCGTCGTGCCGGCCCGTCTCGAGCAGCAGACCGGGCAGGCAGATCATCGTGTCGCGGCCCCAGTCGGCGAACCACGGATACCCCGCGATGACGCTCACGCCATCGCCCGAGCCCCCCGAACCCCCCGAGCGTCGAACAACAAACGCGTCGGCCGCCGACGCCAGCCGACGGATGGCCCGCTCGTCCGCCGCGTCGCAGCGCACGCCGCGGAGCGCCGCCTCACCGAGATCCGCCGAACGCTCCGAGGCCGCGTCCGACGCCGCCGAAGCGTCGATCGCGCCCTCGGCCTCCATGCTCGCGGTGATCGACGCGTGCAACGCCTCGCGCCCGCTCGAGATGAACACCCCCGGACAGAACAGGTCTTCCTGGCAGTCCAGCCCGCGCTCTCGCTCCACCAAATACTCGATGCCCCGCCACCACTCGGTCGATTCCTCGAACCGCGCGCCCTCACCCTGCAAGCAGGCCCCGTGCCCGCCCGAGGCCACGACCACCCCATCGCTACCCGAGCCCGAGTCCAGCGCGCGCACGCCGATCACCTCGCGCTCGCTCTCGGCGGCGCGGTTGTTCAGCCCATGGAAGTCGCGGAGCCCGAGCAGCGGGCGCAGCTCCAACGAGACCCCGACCGGTCCATCCCCCGAGACCTCGACGTCGTACGAGACCCGCGCCGCGTTCTGCCCGTTCGGCAGCGTGAGCCGCTTGTCCACCCGCCAGGCCCGACCGTTCCAATCGCCGCGCAGCTCCCAACGCACGTAGCCCGGGCCCGTCTCAAACAGCTCGAGCCGATCGTTGATCGTCTCCCACGCCTCGCCGCCGGCGAAGTGCACCACGCTGAGCGCGATCCGCTCGCCGTCACCGAGCACGAGTTGCTCACCGAACCCCGCGACAAGCAGCGCGCGCTCCACGGGCGGTCGCTCCGCGGCGATCAGCATCCCGTGGTATCGCCGCGTCGGCACGCCCGCCCACGTCCCCATCGCGAACCCGCCGAGCCCGTTGGTCAGCAGCCACTCGCCACGGACGCCCGCGCGGGCGAGCGCCGCGCGGTCACGCCGATGCACCAGAGGATCGGCTTTCGTCATCGTTCCCATGCCCGAACGCTAGCCGATCCCCACACCGTCCGCTCACGATGCCTTCGCCGACCCAGCGCTTGACACGCCGTCGATGGGCGCCACACTCTCTCATGGCGAGCCTCTCGAATTCCGCGACCGAGTCCCCCTCCCATCTCCCCCCCTTCAACACCGGCGTGCCCGACCCAGGCCAGGGCGGGGGCCTGCTCGATGTGCTGGGCCAAGACCCCAACCGGGCCGACCCTGCCGCGATCAAGATCGTCGCCGACTCCATCACCTTCGATGACGTGCTGCTCGTCCCGCGCCGCTCGAGCGTCGTCCCCGCCGAGGCCGACACCTCCACACGCCTCACGCCGCGCGTTCGCCTCAACATCCCGCTCCTCTCGGCGCCCATGGACACCGTCACCGAGTCCAGCCTCGCGATCGCCCTCGCCCAGGAGGGCGGCCTCGGCATCATCCACAAAAACCTCCCCCTCGAGGCCCAGGCCCGAGAGGTCGGCAAGGTCAAACGCTCGGCCAACGGCGTCATCCCCGACCCCATCACCCTCGGCCCCGATGACTCCGTCGGCCGGGCCAAGGCCCTCATGCGTCAGCACCACGTCTCGGGCTTTCCCGTCACCGACGGCGGCAACACCAACGTCAGAGAGCTCAACACCCGAGGCAAGCTCCTCGGCATCCTCACCCGCCGAGACCTCAAGTTCGTCGTCAACGACGAGACGCCCGTCCGCGAGGTCATGACCGACCGCAATCTCATCACCGCGCCCCTCACCACCACGCTCCCCGAGGCCGAGCTCATCCTCAACAAGAACAAGGTCGAGAAGCTCCTCCTCGTCGACGGCGACTTCCGACTCCTCGGCCTCATCACCATGCGCGACATCGAACGCCTCCAGCAGTTCCCCGCCGCGTGCGTCGACGACCGCGGGCGACTTCGCTGCGGCGCCGCCGTCGGCGTCCGCCAGATGGACCGCGTCGAGGCGCTCATCCACGCCGAGGCCGACGTCCTCGTCGTCGACACCGCCCATGGACACTCAGAGAACGTCATCGAGACCGTCCGCGCCATCAAGGAACGCTTCGACATCGACGTCATCGCCGGCAACGTCGCGACCGCCGAGGGCGCCCGCGACTTGGCCCTCGCAGGCGCCGACGCCGTCAAGGTCGGCATCGGACCGGGCTCCATCTGCACCACCCGCGTCGTCACCGGCGTGGGCATGCCGCAGGTCAGCGCGATCTTCAACGCCGTGCGTGGCGTCCAAGAGGCCGGCCGCGACATCCCCATCATCGCCGACGGCGGCGTCCGACACTCGGGCGACATCGCCAAGGCCCTCGCCGCCGGCGCCAGCGTCGTCATGATGGGCTCGCTCTTCGCCGGGCTTGACGAGTCACCCGGCGAGCTCGTCATCAGCCAAGGACGACGCTTCAAGAGCTACCGAGGCATGGGCTCCGAGGGCGCCATGAACGCCGGCAGCGCCGACCGCTACAGCCAGGCCGACAAGTACGACGACGCCGGCAAGCCACAGGCCAAGTTCGTCCCCGAGGGCGTCGAGGGCCTCGTGCCCTACCGCGGGCCGCTCGCCGAGTTCACCTACCAGATGGTCGGTGGCCTCCGCGCCACCATGGGCTACTGCGGCTGCCCCACGCTCGCAGACCTCCACGAGCACGCGCGCTTCACCCGAGTCACCGGGGCCACGCTCATCGAGAATCACCCGCACGACATCCGCATCACCAAGGAAGCGCCCAACTACCAGGCCGACGCCGCGCGCGACCACTAGCCCCGACCGCGTCCTGCTAGAGCTGGTTCGCCGTCAGCGCCACGCCGCTGGACGGCTCCACCCGCGAGGTCGCCTCGGTCGTGTTCGCGTAGAAGCTGAACCCGTACTCGCCGGGCGTGTTCGTGCCAAAGTAGACGTACCCCCGCGGAAAGCTCGACGCGGTCGTGTACCGATTCGTCTCGACCAGATCCACGATGTTCGACGCCGTTCCAAACGCGTAGACCGTCTCGAGCTCGTTGAACGGATTCGGCGGCAGCCCGCCCTCAATCACCGCGCCCGGACGCACGATCGCCGCCCATGAGGTCTCCCCCGTCGGCGCCATGATCTCGGACATGTGCCACTGGTGCAGCCCCTCGCGCACGCTCGAGAGCACGCCCTCGAGCTGCGAGGTCTGCGCACGCAGCCGCAGGTCCATGTATTGCGGAATCGCGACCGCCGACAGGATCGCCAGCAGCACCAAGACCGCGATCAACTCGATGAGCGTGAATCCCGATCGCCTCGGCATCGCGTGTCCCCCCGGGTCTCGAACATCGACCCGTCGGCCACCCATCGGCTCGCGCGACCGCGCCCGCCCCGTCGGCACCCGAGAAGGGGGACACGCCGCGCCAACCGACGTTGGAACCATCGCCGATTCACAACCGACGCGCGTTCTCGGGCGTCGGCCTCGCGGTCAGCGCCCCGCGGGAGACCGCTCCAGCGGCACACCCGATCCGCCCGAGGGCGACATGAACACCGCAAGATCGTGCGATCGCCAGCCGAGATGATCCACAGACGCGCCCGCCGGATCGAGCACGCGCATCGGCTCGGGCCCGCCGTCCAGCACCAGTCCCAGCGCCGCGTGCGCGCGAAAGCCCGTCCGCGCCGGCGCACCAAGCCACGCGTCATCCGCGAGTTCCAGGCCATCGGTCGCGTCGTCCTCGGCCGTGATCATCCCCAGATCGGCCTCCTCAAACAGCGCAATCCCACGCGCGTCCGTTCCGATACTGATCACCGGTCGGCCCGACCACGGCATGATCACGCCCGCCACGCTCATGGAGCCCAGCGCCGCCAGAGCGACTCCCCACGCACATCGGCACACACCCGTGTGCATCCGTGCAGTGTTGGCGTGCAGTGACATGGAGCTCACGGGATTCGCTTGGTTAACACGGCGCATCACAACGCTCCACATCCGGTCCACCGCGACGCCCATCGGCGCCGCTCGGCCCGGCCGTTCGACCCATCCGATCACTGTGACGGACCCTCACCCGTCCAATCGCGCGCACCCAATCACGCGCACCGAAGCGCCCGCTCTCGGAGAGCAGCGACGAGCATAGGCACCACATCGGCCTCGACCATCGGCTTGTGACACAGGCCGAGCGCCCAACGGCGTCTCTCACACAATCAACACCAATCGGTGTTACAGATTGAACAAGAAGTGACACACATCCCCGTCGTGCATCACGTACTCCTTGCCCTCCGTGCGGAGTCGCCCGGCGTCCTTGATCGCCTTCTCGCTGCCCAATTCAACGAGGTCGTCCACCGAGAACACCTCCGCGCGGATGAAGCCGCGCTGAAAGTCCGTGTGGATCACGCCCGCCGCCTCGGGCGCCGTGGCGC
>JBCAXI010000082.1:0-9900 GCA_038534175.1 Planctomycetota bacterium
ATCGTCCCGTCCTTCCTTTGACGCGATCGATCATCTCATACGTTGACCCGCGCGGGGCGCCGAAGCGCCATCTCAACCAGCCGAGCGCACAGCGACGCCATCGACATCTCCGCCGCCCGCGCCGCCATCGGTAGCAGCGACTGCGCCGTGAACCCGGGCATCGTGTTCACCTCAAGAAACCACGCGTCGTCCGACGCGTCGAGCATGAAGTCCACCCGGCACAACGGCTCGGCGCCAATTGATCCGGCGATCTCCATCGCCCATCGGCCCAACCGCTCGCCCGTGTCGCCCGGCAACGAAGGCTCCACCTCGTAGCGCGTGTCGTCGCGCTCGTACTTCGCCGCAAAGTCGTACACGCCCTCGGCGGGCGCGATCTCCACGATCGGCAACGCCCGCCCATCCACCACGCCCACCGCGAACTCGCGCCGCGGCCCACCGCCCCCGACGAGCCGCTCGACCAGACGCGCTTGCCCCGGCTCGTCCGCCGCGTGCGCCACGCGCCAATCCTCAAGCGTCGTGCAGATGTGCAGGCCCACGCTCGAGCCGTCGAAGACCGGCTTCACCACCACCGGCAGCGGCAGCGGACACCGAGCGTCATCGATGTTGACCAGCGCCGCCGGCGGCGTCGGCACGCCCGCGCGCACCGCCGCGAGCTTGCTCGCCATCTTGTCCATCGCGAGCCGCGCGGCCCCGGGGCCGCAACCCACGTACGCCCGCCCGCTGCGCTCGAGCAGGTCCTGCATCGGCCCGCCCTCGCCCCAGGCGCCGTGCAACGCGGGGAACACCACATCACCGGGTAACGCGGCGAGCGCCCGCTCATCGAGCGTCGTGATCGTCTCCAGGCGCACCGTGTGGTCAGCGTCCCGCAGCGCCTCGGTCACGCTCTGCGCGCTCCGCAGGCTCACCTCCCGCTCGCGGTCGGGCCCGCCACCGAGCACAAGAACCGAGGGCCTCACGCGACCGACTCCGCCCGGCTGGTTGACCGGCGTTCCATGGCGGCGTCGCGACTCCAGACGACCACCTCTCGGCGCAGCGTGACGCCGAGCGCATCGCGCACGCGCCGCGCGACCTCGTCGAGCAGGGCGACGACATCGCGCGCCGACGCGCCCTGGCGCGTCGTGACGAAGTTGGCATGCCGATCACTCACCGACGCTCCGCCGACCGCGAGCCCCTTGCACCCGGCGCGATCGATCAGCAGCCCCGCCGAGATGCGCTCGCCGGCCGCGCCGATCGACTCCAGATCGCGCTCGAGCGTCGGATTGCGGAACGCGCACCCCGCCGATCGCTCGCTCATCGGCTGCGTCCGAGCCTTGTACGCCATCACCTCGGCCCGGCGGTCGCGCAGCGACGCGGGATCCTCGGGCTCGAGCGCCAGCTCGACCAGCGTGACGATCCACTCGCTCGCCACACCACGCCGATAGCCGAAGTCGATCGCGTCGCGCTCCAGCACGCGCAGCGCCCCAGTCCGCGAGACAACGTGCACGCGATCGACCAGTTCCGCGAACGCGCCGAACGAACCGCCCGCGTTCATCGCCGCGGCCCCGCCCACCGTCGCCGGAATGCCCGCGAGCCGCTCCGGGCCGGCCAGCCCCGCGCGCACGCACGCGTTGATCAGCTTCGGGAGCGGCACGCCAGCGCCCGCGACCACCCGCGCCTCGGACACACCGATCTCGTAGTCCGCCAGCGCGCCACGCTGCAGCGAGATGACCAATCCGTCGACGCCATCGTCGTCCACGAGCAGGTTCGCGCCGTCGCCCAGCACACGCAGCGTCGGATCGGCACGTACGCACCGCTCGACCTCCGCGACGGTGCGCGGATACGCAAGCCGCTCGGCCCGCCCACCGAGGCGGAACCATGTCGGGATCAGCGCGTCATGCTCGATCGGCATCGGCGTCCGAGGCTCGAGCGGGTCTCCGATCATCGCCACGCCTCGACGCGCGTCGCCGGGATCGCAGGTGTCAGGCCCGCCGCGAGATAGCCCCGCGCGACCTTCCACACCGGGCCAGCCCCCATCACCACCAGCAGGTCGCCCGGTCGGCACACGTTCTCGAGCTGCTCCACGATCGCCTCGAACGGGTGGAGGTGCATGGCGCGCACGCCCTTGCCTCGCAGCTTCTCGACCAAGTCGCCCGCCGACACACGCTGCTTCTCCGCCTCGCTGTCGCGCACGAAGTAGATCTGCGGCACGATCACCACGTCGGCCTGCTCAAACGCGCTGGCGAACTCATCCAGAAAGAACCGCGTCCGTGAGTGCTGGTGCGGCTGGAACACGCAGACCACGCGCCCGCCGCGCTGCTCCGGTCGCACGTGCTCGCGCAGCGCGCGCAGGGTCGCGTCCACCTCGGTCGGATGGTGCCCGTAGTCGTCGTACACCACCACGGGCGGGCCGACGTCAAACCGGCGCTCCCCGAGCATCTGGCAGCGGCGCTGCACGCCCCCGAACGCCTCGAGCGATCGTGCCAGCCGCGACGGCTCGGCTCCGAGCATCAGTCCGAGCACAAACGCTGTCGCGCTGTTCATCGCGTTGTGCACGCCCGGCATCGGCGCGGTCCAGGCGCACGCGGGCGAGCGCTTCTTGCGCACGCCGACCTGGCGCGTCGCCGGGTCAAACGTCACGATCCAGTCCGCCTGCGGATTGAACCCGATCGTTTCCACCGCGCACGCGAGCCCCGCCGCGATCTCGCGCCGGTGCGCGCCGTCGTGCGCGATCAGCAGCTTGCCGCCCTGCTCGGCCGGCGGCAGCAGCATCGCGAACTCGCCGAACGCCTCCACGATCGCGTCGAGCGACCCGTAGATGTCCAGGTGGTCGGCCTCCACCGACGCGATCGACGCGATCGTCGGGCGATGGTGGTGAAAGCTGCGGTCGAACTCGCACGACTCGGCGATCAGCACGCCCGGCGCGCCGGCCATCGCGCCCGACGCGATCGTCGGCGATCCGAGGCGAAAGCCGGTCGCGCGGTCGTTCCGCCCCAGGGCGCCGCCAGCGAGCTGCCCGCACTGCGCGCCCACGAGCACCGTCGGATCGATCCCCGCGTCCACCAGCGCACAGCCGAGCATTGCCGAGGTCGTGCTCTTCCCGTGCGTGCCCGCGAGCGCCACGCCGGTCATCCCGACCATGCAGCGACCGAGGGCCTCGGCGTAGGTCATGACGGGCACGCCCCGACGATCGGCCTCGAGCATCTCCGGGTGGTCGGGCTTGATCGCCGCCGAGGCCACCACCCGATCCACGCGATCCGGCAGCACGCCCGCGGCCTGGTCGAACCGAATCTCGATCCCCTCGCCGATCAGATCAGAGGACGTCTGGCTCTCATCTCGGTCCGAGCCGCTGACCTCGGCGCCGCGGGAGCGCAGCATGCGCGCCAGCCCGCTCATGCCGCAGCCGCCAATGCCGATCATGTAGACCGACTCACCTTCGAGACGCCAGGCGTCGCTTGCCATCGATCCCTCTTCTCGCAACCCGCCGTCTCGCAACCCGCGCCGATCCATCGAGCGCTCCCCTTCCGACCGATCGCCCCGGCCCCGAGTCGGAATCCCAGAGCGTATCGGCCGAGCACGCCGTGTCGCCGCAATCCTCGTCCGTATGCTCGCGTCATGCCCGAGCCCGCCCTGCCGTACAAGCTCGCCTGCCTCTGCGACCTCCGCGATGCCCAGGGACGTCTGCTGCTGCTCCACCGACTCCGCGAGCCGAACAAGGGCCTGTGCTCTCCGATCGGCGGCAAGCTGGAAATGGACGCCGGCGAGTCTCCCACGCAGTGCGCCCAACGCGAGATTCAAGAAGAGGCAGGCATCGACATCCCGATCGATCGTCTGCACCTGATGGGCCTGATCTCGGAGCGTGCCTTCGAGGGCAAGGGCCACTGGCTGCTCTTCTACTACCGCGTGCTGGGGCCCGTGGAGGTCCCCGAGCAGGACATCCCCGAGGGCTCGCTCCGTTGGCACGCCACCTCCGAGCTCGACACGCTGCCCATCCCGCAGACCGATCGACAGATCATCTGGCCGCTCGTCCGCGGGCACGAGGCTCGAAGCGCCAACGGCCTGCCCGGCTTCTTCAGCCTTCACATCGACTGTGACGCGAACGGCCCCACGAACTGGGCCGTCGAACACAGCCTGCCCGGCTCATGACCGACCCACGATCGAACAGACGACCCACGGGTGGCCCGGCGAGCCATCTATACTCATGACGTGGCGAGAGGCTTGACGGACCACAGCCAGAACCCGCACGGTCAACGACTGCGTGCCGCGCGAACCGCCGTTCGGCGTCTCGTCGGCGTGTTGGCCGCCACGCTGCTCGCCCTCACCGCGATCGCGCAGGCGCCCGACGTGCCGGCCGCGGAATCCGCGGCCGCTGACGCTCAGGCAAGTTCCGCCTCGCCCACAGTCGTGCCCGCGGGGCGCCAGGCGTCCAACGTCGCGGTCATCACCATCCAGGAGCCGATCGACTCGGTCACCGCGCGGTCCGTGGCACGCCGCATCGCGCTCGCCGAGCAGGCCGGCGCCGAGGCGATCGTCTTCGACATCGACACACCCGGTGGCGAGGTCGGGGCCGTGCTGGAGATCTCCGGCGCCATCAAGGGCACCACGGTGCCCAATACCGTCGCGTGGATCAACGACACCGCCTATTCGGGCGGGGCGATCATCGCCTTCGCCTGCCGCGAGATCGTCGCCGCCGATCCATCCAAGATGGGCGACGCCCTCGTCGTCAGCCCGCTCATGGCCCTGCCCGAGGCCGAGCGGCAGAAAGTCACGGTCACGCTCATCGCCGAGATGGTGAACTCGGCTCGCCTCCGCGGCTGGGACGAGTACCTGCTCCAGGCCGTGGTCTCCCGATTCATCGAACTCTGGTACGTCGAGCACCTCGAGACCGGCGAGCGGCTCTGCATCGACGAGGCCGAGTACCGCATGCTCTTCGACAGCGACCCCCCCCGCGGCTCGGCCCGCCTCGCCTCGGCCTCGCCCAATCCAAACGCACCCGAGGCCCCCGCGAGCTTCGGTGCCGACGACGCGCCACCCACCGAGCTCGCCGAAGACGCCGAGGCCTACCAGTCTCCCGGCGGGCTGCTCAACGCGGACGAGACCGCCCGCGTGCGCAACGACCTCGAACAAACCAGCCAACGACCGCTGCTCAGCGAGGCCGACCGAGGCCAGTACCAACTCCTCGCCTACGTCTGCGACGGCAACGCGGCCGTGGTCTTCCAGAAGGCCGGCCCCGCCGACGACATGGCCTACTTCGACCTGCTCTCTTCAACCGTCAATAACGACGAAGAACTCAAGGGCTTCTTCGGAGCCGAGAACCTCACGCGACTCGATCCCTCTTGGTCCGAGGCCGTCGTCCGATTCCTCATGCAGTTCTGGGTGCGTGGGCTGCTCATCGTCATCTTCATCGTCGGGTTGTTCCTCGAGATGAGCGCGCCGGGCACGAGCCTGCCCGGCATCGCGGCCGCGATCGCGCTCGGCATGCTTCTGGCACCCCCGTACCTCGCGGGCATGGCCGGCTGGTGGGAGATCGTCGCGATCCTGATCGGTGTGGGCTGTCTGCTGGTTGAGATCTTCGTGCTGCCCGGCTTCGGCCTCTTCGGCGTGGCGGGCATTCTCGCGCTCTTCATCGGGCTGCTCGGCACGTTCGTGCCCGACCAATCGGGCGGGCTCTTCCCCAACTCGCCCAAGGCCGAGCGCGACGCGCTCTGGGGCGCCGCGACCATCCTCATGGCCTTCGTCACCGCCGGGGGCGGCGTGTTCCTCATCGCACGCAAGTCCGGCAGCCTTCCCTTTCTCAACCGCTTCGTGCTCTCCAATCCCGAGCCGGGCGAGGACGAGTCGCCCCTCGCCGTCCTCCGGCCGACCGAGGAGACCGTCCGCGTCGGCGACGAGGGCGTCGCAGACACCGACCTGCGCCCCAGCGGCAGAGCCGAGATCTCAGGGCAACTCATCGACGTGGTCTCCGGCCTCGGCTACATCGGCGAGGGTGCCCGCGTGCGGGTCTCGTCCGTCGAGAGCCTCCGCGTCGTTGTCGATGAGATCGGCGCCGACCCCAACGAAGGTGAGACCAACACGTGAGCGCCGATCCCACGATGCTGTACTGGGGCCTGGGCCTGCTCGGCCTCGGAGTTGTCTTGATCGCGGTCGAGCTCTTCATCCCATCCGGCGGGCTGATCGCCGTGGGCGCGGCCATCGCGGCGATCGCCGGCGTTGTCATGCTCTTCCGCCACGACTCGACCTGGGGCCTCATCGGCATGCTCGGCGTGGTCGTGCTCGGTCCGATGGCGGGTGCCTTCGCGCTCAGGGTGTATCCCAACACGCCACTGGGCCGCAAGATGATCTATGGCGACACCGGTGAGGACATCGCGCTCGAGCAGGCCGAGCGCATGGACCGCGAGCGCGACGCCGCCCTGGCGCTGCTCGACGCCGAGGGCGAGGCCCTCACCGACCTCCGCCCCGTCGGCACGGTCCTGATCGAGGGCGAGCGCGTCGAGGCCTTGGCTGAGGGCGACCTCATCGAACTCGGCGCCCGCGTCCGCGTCACCCGCGTCGAGCACGGGCAGGTCAAGGTCCGCGAGATCAGCTAAAAGCGACCTGCAGATAAAGGGCGTCGATGCCGCTCTTCGTCCTGATGCTCGTCCCGTTCGTGGTCTTCGCGCTGTTGGTGCTGGTCGCGATCCAGCCGATGTTCGGGCCCTACATCCAGGCCAGGCTCACGGGCGCCCCCATCGGGCTGGGCCTGAGATCCCGCTCGACGCCATCGAGACGCACTACCTCGCGCGGCCGCGTCGCCAACGTCGCGACCGCCCTCATCGAGGCCACGCGCGCCGACCTGGACGACACCTCGGACACCCTCGCCGCAGCCGATCTCGAGAGGGAGGACGTGGTTGGCATGATCAACGCCATCACCTGCCCGGCTCCCGAGACGTCCGCCGCCCACGCTGGCTGATCCAACCCGCTCGGCGGCAAGCCGGTCTCTATACTTCGCGCCCGGGCCGAGCCGCTCGGCCACCGGCAAGCTCCGACAAACAAAGGGAAGCGCATGCCCCAGTCCTTCATCATCATCGGCATCATCGTCATCGCGGTCATCGCTCTCGTCCTGATCTTCGTGGTCGGGCAATTCTTCACCCTCTACATCCAGGCCCTATTCAGTGGCGCCCGTGTGGGCCTCACCAACCTCGTCGCGATGAAGCTGCGAAAGGTCGATATCCGCAACATCGTCCTCAGCCGCATCCGCGCCGTGAAGGCCGGGCTCAACATCTCCACCGACCAGCTCGAGACGCACTACCTCGCCGGCGGACGCGTGCCCAACGTCGTGACGGCACTCATCTCCTCTCGCCGCGCCAAGATCGATCTCGACTGGGACACCGCCGCCTCGATCGACCTGGCGGGCCGCGACATTCTCGACGCCGTGAACACGAGCGTGAACCCCAAGGTCATCGACTGCCCCAACCCCGCCGCCGGGCGCCCAACGATCGACGCCGTCGCCAAGGACGGCATCCAGCTCAGGGCCCGCGCTCGCGTGACCGTGCGGACGAACCTCGCCCGCCTCGTCGGCGGCGCCACCGAGGAGACCATCGTCGCCCGCGTGGGCGAGGGCATCGTGTCCTCGATCGGCTCGGCCGACTCCCACAAGGTCGTCCTCGAGAACCCCGACAACATCTCCAAGACCGTGATGAACCGCGGGCTCGACGCGGGCACCGCGTTCGAGATCCTCTCGATCGATATCGCCGACGTGGACGTGGGCGAGAACATCGGCGCCAAGCTGCAGGCCGATCAGGCCCAGGCCGACAAGAGCCGCTTCCAGGCCGAGGCCGAGAAGCGCCGCGCCCTCGCCTTCGCCCAGGAGCAGGAGTTCAAGGCCGAGGAGCAGAAGAACCAGGCGCTCGTCGTCTTGGCCGAGGCCGAGGTTCCCAAGGCGATGGCCGACGCCTTCCGTCAGGGCCACATGGGCATCATGGACTACTACCGCATGAAGAACGTCATGGCGGACACCAAGATGCGCGACGCCATCGGCGGCGAAGAAGAAGGCGGGAACTAGCCGTCAAACGTTCGCGGCCAGGCTCGCAAGTCGAGTCGCGCTAGCGAGCCGCGCGGGCAACCAGCGCCGCAACGTGTCGCGCCCGGGCGCCGACGTCCATCTGAGACAGCGCGGGGCGCCGAGCGTCGGACGCCGCCAGCGGCATGGCCGAAGCACCCGTCGCTGGGTTTCTCATTGGACGCGAGGTGAGCCGCGGCGATCCCGTCGCCGAGAACGCCATCGCGCGGCCCGCCGACGGATCTAACGACCGGCCCGCCGGCCGCGCCGCGTCGCCGAGGCGACTCGGGCCGCGCTCCCACGCGGCCGGGGCGCCGATCTTGAACACCGTCCCGGGCGGGATCAGCGCCACGTCCCCGAACCGGGTCGGCGCATACACCGACTGCGAGAACTGCGCCCGCAGCGCGCCACTCCGACGCTCGAAGATCGGCTCGCCGCCCTCCGGGTGCACCGCGTACACCCGCTCGAACCCCGTCGGGGCTCGCAGGTCCATGGGCGTCACGCGCAGACTCCGGCTCAGCGGCCCGCGGTCGGCCACGCCCGCGTCCAACGCGCTCGCCGTGTCCAACACGATCTCCTCCGGCACCGCGTCTTGTGCGACCGTCGCCGCGGCGGCCATGCCAACCGACGCGATCCACCACCATGCTCGGAGCCCAGGCCGCATCGTCTGTCTCATCTCCAAGAGATCTGCATCTCGAGTCTGAGTTCCTCGCCGCGGTCGAGCGCTTCGATGCGCTCGCCGCGAGCGGTGAAGTCGTATGCCGCGGTGATGACTTTGTCATCAACGAACGGGTGCCCCGTGCTGAGCACGCGTCCGTCCCGCTCGACGAACGCCACCTCCCGAACGGTGCCATCGGCTCGATAGGTCAGCCGGATCGTGGGATTTCGAGCCGAACCTCGCACCCAGTCCCAGTTCGAGACCTTCGGGCGGCGCGTCTCGATGTACAGCCCCTGGGCCGCCACCGGGCGCCCCAGCACCACCTGCACCGCCCGCTCCAGGCTCACCGCGGGCGCTTCGCGATCGCTGGTCAGGCCCGGCACGCCCTCCGCCGGCGCCGACACCCTCGGCCTCGACCGCTCGGGCACCGCCAACGCCTCCGACGGGCCCACCTCCGGATCCGTCGTGTCCACGCCCGGCAGCACGGCGAGGCCATCGGCTCGCCGCGGCTCGAGGGGCAGCGGATCGATCGCGCCCGCCTCGGCCGACGAGCTCGCCTCCGCCGCGGACACCTCGGGCGCCGGCGTGGGCTCCTCGAATCGCTCCACCGGAGCCGTGGGCGCCGCACGGTCGAGTGTGAGCTCCGCCTGCTCCTGCTCGGCGTCGATCAACGCCTCGTGCCGAGTCGGATCCTCGAATCCCAGCCACGTCAGCGTCGTCGCCGACGAGTCGTCTACGCCCAGCACCAGCTCCGAGCGGTCCAGGTCATCCGGCTCAAGGCCCGACCGAACCCCGATCGAATCGCTCATCATCAGACGCCCGAAGCCCCAGACGATCATCAGATGCAGCAGCACGCTGAGCAGCCAGGTCGCGGCCCAGCCACCCAATCGGCCCCCTCCCGTGCTCGCTCGACCGCCCGCGATGGCCACGCCACGCTCCCGTCACTGATGGCCTGTCACAAACCGATTCATCCGCCCGCGTTCCCTCGGCGTTGGAACAATATCGCCGCGGACCACGCTTACCCTTCGTACGTCAGCGACCAAGGGTGTCGTTCTCTTCCGGGCCTCGGGATCTTGCCGGGCCCAAAATCAAGTGGGACAGATTGGCGGGGCACACGAAGCGGGAGAGATCACGCGGGATCACACCCGCGGGCTCGACCGATCGGCCCAACCCGCCCGCCCCCCGGGCCATCCCGGCCCAGAGACTGGAGTGCAGCATGAGCATGCGT
>JBCAXI010000083.1:0-9893 GCA_038534175.1 Planctomycetota bacterium
CTCGGCGTCGAGACGCCGAGCCGCATCGATCGCGACGACGACGCACTGACGCCCCACTCGGTCGGCCAGCTCACCGATCAGATCCGGCCGCTCCACCGCGGCGGTGTTGATGCCGACCTTGTCGGCGCCGGCCTCGAGCAGCGCCTCGGCGTCCGCCCGGCGTCGCACCCCGCCGCCGACCGTGATCGGAATCGAGATCGCCGCGCGCACGTGCGCGACCGTTTCCAGCGCCGTGCCTCGATTCTCGGGCGTCGCGCCGACATCAAGGATGACAAGCTCATCGGCGCCCTCGGACTCATACCGCGACGCCTGCTCCACCGGGTCGCCAGCGTCGCGCAGACCAGCGAAGCGCACCCCCTTGACCACGCGCCCATCACGCACGTCGAGGCATGGAATGATGCGTCGAGTCAGCATGTCGCACTCCCGCCCATCTTGTCGAACTCGAGCCATCGTCTCATGAGCGCAAGCCCCCACGTTCCAGAGAGCTCGGGATGGAACTGGCACGCCAGCACCCGCCCACGCTCCATCGCGGCAATGAATGGCTCACCGTGCGTCGCGAGACTAACCGTCCACCCTGCCGGAGCCTCGCGCACCCGGTAGGAGTTCGCGAAGTACGCGTGCCCGCTCTCGAGCACGCGGGCGTCACGCGGCACCTCCACGCGATTCCAGCCGAACTGTGGAACACGCACGCCGTCACCGAACCGCCGAACGTGCCCCGGCACCAACGACAGCCCCCGCACGCCGGGGGACTCATCAGACGCACCAAACAGCAGCTGCATGCCAAGACAGACGGCCAGCGTCGCCCGCCCCGCCTCGATCCGCTCGGCAAGTGCTCCGCCCAGCCCAGTCGCCCGGAGTCGCTCCATGCCCGCGCCGAACGCGCCCACGCCCGGCAGCACCACGCGATCCGCGGTGCGCACGGCGTCGGCCGACTCTACCAGCCGCGACGCGACACCGAGGCGCGAGAACGCGGCGGCAACAGACGCGACATTGGCAATCCCGGTCGCGACGATCGCGACGGTCGCATCGTTCACGCCAGTGTCCCCTTCGTTGAGGGCACGCCGTCGATTCGGGGATCTTGGGCGACCGCGGCCCGGAGCGCGAGCGCACACGCCTTGAACGCGGCCTCGGCCCGGTGGTGATCGTTCGCCCCGCGCAGCACGTCGACATGGAGCGCCATCCTCGCAGCAGACGCAACCGATTCGAAGAAGTGCGCGACGTTCTCACACGCGACGTCACCGAGCCGCTCTCGGGCGAGCCCGAGATCCACCGACGCGTGGGGACGCCCAGACAGGTCGATCACGACCCGCGCGAGCGCCTCGTCCAGGGGCGCGTACGCCGAGCCGAAGCGTGTGATGCCTCGGCGATCACCGAGCGCCCGATCGATCGCTTGTCCGAGCACGAGCGCGCAATCCTCGACGGTGTGGTGGTCATCAACGTGCGTGTCGCCCTCGCAGCGCACGCGGAGGTCGAGCCGCGCGTGCTTCGCGAGCGCGTCGAGCATGTGATCGAGAAATCCGAGCCCGGTCGCGGCGTCAGCTTGCCCCTTGCCATCGAGGGAGAGCGTCAGCTCGATGCGCGTCTCGCCCGTTGTGCGTCGCACCGTGGCGGTCCGATCTGTCATGGCAGCAACTCCTCGAGGTCCTCGATCCGATCCACCACGCGGGCGGCGCCCGCCTGCCAGAGTGCCAACGTCGACGCCTCCGCGCCCTCGCCCGGCGCGACGACGCCAATAGGCGCTACCCCAGCGCCGCGCGCGGCTATCACGTCGTCGGGCGTGTCACCGATCATCCAGGCTCGCTCGACACCAAGTCGGCAAAGCGCGAGCTCGACTGGCGCGGGAGAGGGCTTCGCGTCGGCGTCCTCCATCGCGATGAGCTCGCTGAAGGACTCGGCGATCCCAACGCGCTCCAAAAACCACTTTGCCTCGTCTCGTGGGCGCCCGGTCACGATCGCCAGCGGCAGCCGCTGGGCCATCTGCTCGTACCAGGCCGGGGCTCCGATGAGGCACTCGGTCTCGCGCACGCCGTGGGCGCCCTCGCCCCCGAGATAGCAGCGTTGAAACCGCGCGGTCACATCGCCGAGCTTCGCCGCGACGCCGCGTGCCTCAAGCAGACGCGTCGTGAGCACCCAGTCGTTGTTGGCGTCACCCTCGCGCTTGGCCTCAGCGATGTCCTCGTTGGAGAGCCGCACGCCGTAGGTCGCGGCTGTCTCAATGATCGCGCGTCGGTACGACCCACTGACGTCGGCGATCACGCCGTCGAGATCGAATAGCATCGCTTGGGGCGCGAGCACGCGCTCGGTCGCCCGAACGAGTCGCTCGAATGACGAGGCCTGACCCGGCATGGTGACGCGGGTCGCCTCGGTGAGCTCGTCACGCACGATCGATTTGACGGCGATGCCGAAGGACCGAAGACCATCGCGCAACCAGCGAGCGCGGGGGCCCACCGCGGTCACAAAGTTCGCCTGCGTCGGCAGCGTCTCAAGGCCGAGCGCCTCGAGCCGATTGGCAAATCGAGTGCGCTGGTCGCGCACGCGTTGGATCGAGTCCACCCGGCGATGGCGCTCGTCGAGCGCACGGCTCGCCATCGCGAGCGAGGGCAGCGCGTTCGGGAACGGGCCACCGGCGGCGCGAATCCACTCGCCCGTCACCTCACCCGCGATCGCGTAGCCCACTCGGAGCCCCGCGAGCCCGAAGGCCTTGGAGAACGTGCGGACCACGACCGTGTTGGGTCGCTCGAGCAATGCTGGTGTCGGGTCTTGATCGGCAAACTCGATGTAAGCCAGATCGACCATCGCGAGGGCGCCCACGTCTTCGGCCGCGTCCACGAGGCGGAGGAGGTCGTCGTGCGAGATGGCGCCACCCGTCGGGTTGTTCGGAGTCACCAGCGCGAGCAGGCCGACGCTCGTATCGATCGACGCCAGCATCGACTCGAGCGGGAAGGGGCCGTCGACCCACGGCACACGACGCGTCTCGGCGCCAGCCAACCTGACACTTCGCTCGATCATCTCGAACGTTGGCGTGTGCAGGAGCGCGTCTCGCCCCGGCTCGAGCACGGCACGGCAGACTCGATCGATCGCGTCGTCCCCGCCGTTGGTGACCACCACGCGCGAGGGCTCGACGCCCCACCGCGACGCGAGCCTCGCCTCGATCAATGCCGGGCTGGGATACAGGCGGAGATCCTCCACATCCAACGTCTCCATCGCCGACCGCCACGCCTCGTCGCACGGGGCGCCCTCGTTGAGATCGAGCGAGAGATCGATCACCGGATCAGAGGGCGGCGGCTTGTACGGCGCAAGCCCATCGAGACGCCGCGCTGGCCGGAGCGCCGGTGCGTTGGCGCGTTGGGCGCTGGTGTCGGCCGCGGCGCTCATGGCACGATCTGCTCTGGCATGGTGACCACGACGTCCGTCCCGCCCGCACGCTTGAGCGCGGGCACTACGCCGGGCAGGTCGGATCGCGCGACGGCCGCCTTAACGGCGAACCCGGACGACGACCGGAGCGGCGACACGGTGGGCTCACGCATGCACGGCATCGCCTCCACCACCGCGTCCAAGTCCTCCGCCGACACGTTCACCTCGACCATCACCCGCCGCCTCGCCTCCAACACCGCCCGAACCACCATCGCGAATCGGTCGATCGCGTCTCGCTTGGCGGGATTGTCCATCGCCTGCTTCGAGGCGTACAGGCGGGTGGATGATGTCATCAGGTCGTCGATGATCGTCAGCTTGTTCGCGGCCAGCGTGGCGCCGGTGGCGGTGTTGTCGATGATGCAATCGGCGTCCTCGGGCGGGAGCACCTCGGTGGCGCCATAGGACCGAAGGAGCGTCGCGTCGATCTTGCGTCGCGCGATCCAGTCCCTGGCGAGCTCGACGTACTCCGACGCGACCACGAGCGGGCGATCGGGCAGCGCTCCGTCCTCGAGGATCGCCTCGGGCGCCGCCGCAATGAGTCGGACGGGATCAAAGCCCGTGTCGAGCACCTCGACGAGGTCGGCTCGCGCCTCGACCACCCAGTCGGCGCCCGCGAAGCCGAGGTCGCGAGCGCCCGCCTGCAACATCTCCACGATCGCGCGCGGCTTGAGGACCTTCACCTCGAAGCCATCGAGCCCGATCGAGGGGCGATAGTCCCGCGCGCTCTGGCGGATGCCGATTCCCGCGTCGCCCAGCAGCTTCACGACCCGGTCGTGCATGCGCCCCTTGGGAATCGCGAACCGCACTGGATCTGAATCGTTGTTGACTGCCATGTGGTATCGCTCCGTGCTTGCTTGATTCGGGCCGGTCGCGGCGTCGGCGAGTGCGCTCCGAGCGGGCTCGGAAAACGACAAACGCCGGCTCGAGGCCGGCGTTTTCTGCATCCCCGGACGACACACTCGCCCACTAGACCAGACTCACCGCCGACTTCGGATCGGATAATGTGCGTGGTGATGATGGGCTGTGAGTGTGACCATTCGTAACAACATTAGCCTCGCGCCGTCGCTGGTCAATTCGAGCACGCGAACGCGTGCGCTATTCCTTCAAACCTTGCGTGGCGATTCCCTCCACGAAGGTCCGCTGGGTCAGCACAAAGAGGATCACCACGGGGAGCAGAATGAGCACGCTCGCGGCCATCAGCGCATTCTGCGGCACGTTGCCCGCCTGCGACTGATAGAGCTGGAGACCCAGCGCCAGTGTGAACTGGTCGCGGTGCTGCAAGAAGATCAACGGGCCGAGGAAGTCGTTCCACACGAAGATGAATTGGAACAACGCGACCACCGCCAGGGCCGGCTTCGACAGGGGCAGGATGATGCGCCAGAACACGCCGAGGTGAGAGCAACCATCGATGCGGGCCGCCTCGTCGAGCTCCTTCGGGATGGTCAGATAGAACTGCCGTAGCAGGAAGATCTGGAACGCCCCACCAAACCATGAGGGCACCCACAGCGGCATGAACGTGCCGATCCACCCAAGGTCGCGGAAGATCACGTAGAGCGGTGCCATGAGCACCGGGAACGGGATCATCATCGTGGCGAGCACGAAGGCGAACACGAGGCCGCGCCCGCGCCACTTCACCCGTGCGAAGCCGTACGCGATGATCGCTGACGAGATGACCATGCCCGACACGCTCAGCGTCGCGACGATCAGCGTGTTGCGCAGGTACAGCGGGAAGTTCACCACGGGATCGACCAGGACGCCGTGCTGGACGATGTCACCCTGCTCGTTCTTGCTGCCCGTGACGTAGTTCTCGCTCGCGAAGCGCGGCAGCTCCGTCACGGGCTCCGGGAGCCACTGCGGCGGTGAGACCTGAGTCTGATCGATCGGCTTCACGCTCGTCGAGAGCATCCAGAGCAGCGGCAGCGCGAACAGAGCGCTCACGCCGATCAACGCGGCGTAGAGCCCGATCGTCTGCAGAGGATGTCGCCGAGAGCGAGCCAAGCCAGTCGATCCTTTCCTACGCCCTGTAGTGCACCGTGCGACGGCTCACCAGAAACGTCAGCCCCGTGAGCCCCAGAATGATCAGCAGTTGCACCCACGCCATCGCCGACGCCACGCCCATGTTCAGGAATCGGAACGCCTGGTCGTATAGATACATCGTGTAGAAGTAGCCCGAGCGCTCGGGTCCGCCATCGAGGCTGATGATGAAGGGCACCGCGAAGATCTGCCACGTCGCGATGATCGCCATGATCACGTTGAAGAGGATCACCGGTGAGATCATCGGGATCGTCACGTTCCAGAACTTCCCGATCACGCCCATGCCATCGAGATCGGCCGCCTCGTACAGGCTCGTGGGCACGTCCTGCAGCGCGGCCAGGTAGATCACCACCGCCTGCCCGATCGACCAGAGGCTGATGATGACCAGCGAGGGCATCATCCACGCGGCCTCGCCAAGCCAGTTAGGTCCGCGGATGCCGATCAACTCGAGCGCTCCGTTCAGCAGACCGTTCTCGCCGTTGAAGATCCAGATCCAGATCATCGCCGAGGCGACCAGCGGCACCAGCGACGGCAAGAACACCGCGGCCCGGAAGAACGTCAGCCCGATCACTTTCGCGTTGAGCAGACCCGCGATGACCAGCGCAAAGATCGTGCCGAGCGGGATGGCGATCACCGCGTAGATCACGGTGTTCCACATCACCTTCCAGAACACCGGATCCTCGGCGAGCCGCTGATAGTTCTCGAGCCCGACGTACACCGGCGGCTCAAGGATTGTGTAATCGCTCAACGAGTACCAGAAGCTCAGCGCGATCGGCAACGCCATGAACGCGCCAAACCCCACCAGCCACGGGCTGATGAAGAGCAGCCCAACGGCCCACTCGGGCAGACGCCATCTCATGCCGGACGCCCCCCGGCGCCCGCGCCCGCTCGACGCCGACGCTTGGCCGCGTCCGCGTCCATGATCGCCTGGGCCCGGCCCTGGATGTCCGCGAGGATGTCACGCGCCGGGCGTTCGGCTCGCCAGAACGCGTCGAAGTTGGCGTTGAACTCCTGCTCGTATTGCGGCCATACGCGCGTCACCGGCTTTGGAAACGCCCTATCGCTCTGCGCGATCCGGTTGTGCACATCGATCGAACGATTCGGATGCCCCTCGCCGAAGCCGTCCGAGACCAGCCTGAGCGGCGAGGGCTTGGCATGACGCCGCGCGATCGATTCCAAGTTCTCGCGGCGTTGCGTGAACCGGACGAACTCCCACGCCTCGCGCGGGTGCTTGGCGCTGCGGGGGATGCAGAGCACGTCGGACTCGACCAGCCCGATCGGGCGGTCGGGGTCGTACACCCGCTCGTCCACCGGGAACGGCGCCGCGGCGTAGTCGAGCCGAGGCTTGAATCGCTCGATCACATTCGCGACGAATGAGCCGTGGAACACCATGCGCACCTTGCCGTCCACGAACGCCTGCTGCGCCGAGTTGTAGTTGCCAAAGCCGGACTGGAACGACACCAGCCGGGTCGAGCCGTAGCGGCTCGGATAGCTCTGCACCCACTCGTACGCGCGGACGTTCTCGTCCTCGACCGCGGTCGCGGTGTTGGACTCGGCGTCGTACAGGCGTCCACCGAAGTGGAAGCCCCAAACCCAGTTCCACCACCCCGGCTCTTTGTGGATGAATCCGGCCTGGACGAGCTTGTCGCCCTCCCGCACCGCGAGGCGCTCGTCCGCCGCGTCGAGCTCGTCGATCGTCCGCGGCGGGCGATCGGGATCGAGCCCCGCGGCGCGAAACGCGCCGCGGTCGTAATAGAGAGCCATGGTGGTGCACGCCCCGGGCGCCCCGCCGACCTGGCCGTTATACCGCATCAGCCGCCAGATCTTCGGCGTGTAGTACGCCTCGCTGAGCTCGAAGTCATCTGGGCCGAAGGCCCGCTCGATCGACGCGTCGACCTCGCGGCCGTACGTCTGCTCGAGCTCCTCGAGCGACGCGAGCGCGCCCGCGCTCACGTACTGCGGCAGGTGGTGATTGATCAGACCCACGACGTCGGGAGGATCACCGCCCGCGATCGACACGAGCGCCTTCTGGTCGATCGCCGACATCGAGAAGTACCGCACCCAAATGCGATCCTGCCCCTCGTTGAAGGCGTCGACGACGGCACGCATCGCCTCGCCCTCCTGGCCCGTCCACTTCTCCCAGTAATCGATCACCACGCGCCCGGTCGGAGCCTCCCGCGCTCGACGCGGCCCGAACACGGCGAACCCCAGCCCCCCCGCCGCCATCGCGCCGATGGCGCCGCGGCGCGTCAGTGTGCCCCAACCCGGGTTGGACGAAAGCTGGCTCGTCATGGCTCAAGGTGAGGATAACCCTGCCAACGCGCCCGTGATTGGAGGCGCGGCGATCCGGCTACAGCCCGGCGATCGCGCGGGCCGCCGGCGGCCGCAGGAGTCCCCCAATGCCCACGCTCGCCACGAACAGCGAGCCCGCCTCGGGCTGCTGGGCCAGCTCACCCTCGCTCAGGTCGCACCGCGCGCTCGTGACGAACAAGCGATGGCCGACGAACGCGCACGAGGTTGGCTGCGTCGCGGGGAGGGCGAGCGTCCGATCCAGCGAGCCATCGGGTCGGAGCCGCACCACGCACGAACCGCCCCAGCGCGCATTCCAGATGCATCCATCCTCATCCACCGCGGACCCATCCGGAACGCCCGGCAGATCATCCGGCGGGCGGAATCGATCGACGCGTGCTCCGAGCGCGCCCGTCGAGGGATCGTACTCATACGCGCCAAGATCTCCCGTCGCCGAATCGGCCGTGTACAGCACGCGCCCATCCGGCGCGAACGCGATCGTGTTCGCGATGCCGATTCCTCGCCGCAACACGCGCAGCGAGCCATCGGCGTCGAGCGCGTACAGCGAGCCCGTGGGACTGGCATCGGCCTCGTTCATCGTGCCAGCCAGGAACCGTCCCTCGAGATCGGTCCCCCCGTCATTGAACCGATTGGTCGCCCGGTCCGCCTCCGGCTGGTGGAGCCACCGCTCAACCACCCCCGACGCATCGCAGATCGCCAGCCCCGAATCGAATGACGCGACACACCGACCGGACGTGTCGTTCGCGATCGGTGCGAACGCCGTCAGCCGACGCGTGAGCTCGATCGTTCGAATCTCGCCCGACGCCAGATCGAGCGAGTGCCATCGACGCCCGTGGATGTCGACCCAACGCAGCGCGTTGGCCGACGCGACGTGCACCGGCCCCTCGCCCAGCAGATCACCCGTTGCCGCCGCGATCTCAACCATTGCACTCACCCGTTCGGATCTGCTGCATCCACCGAATCGCCGAGCGTATCGGCGTCAGCGGCGGACCACACGACGCGGAACCCGCCCGCGCCATCCTGCTCCATGCGGCACGACGCCTGCGGCTCGTAGCTGGGCGCGTGCCGCCACAGCGTCGGCTCGGCCACTTCTTCAAAGTGCGCCTCGGCCTCGGCGACAGAGAAGCCTCGCTCGCCCTCGGCACTTCGCGCGACGAACCGCTCGCGACGAATCGCAACGGGGGCATCAACGAACACGCCCAGATCGATCAGCGCTCGCAGCGCAGGATGCAACGCGAACAACCCCTCAATCACGACCATCGCGCCGGGCGTGAGCTCGCGATCCTTGACCCGGCGATTCTCGAAGAACGACCACACCGGCACTCGGGTGCCACGCCCACGCTTGAGCGACTCGAGATCGGCCGCGAGGCGATCCAGATCGGCGTGTCTCGGCTCGTCGCGCTCGATGCGCGGGATCGTCGCGTAGTCCGGGAAGTACTCGTCGGTGCTCAGAGCCTCAGAACCGTGAGCCGCCGCGATCGCGCGGGCGAGCGTGGTCTTGCCGCTCGCCACGGGGCCCGCGATCGCCACGAGCGGACGGGCGGCGCCCGACGCCGAGACGAGATGGGCGAGTTGACGGGACAGCGTCTCGGGGATCACGCCGAGAGGTTAGCCAACGCGCACTCGAACCCGCGTCATCGGGCGTTGGGGTATCTTCGCTCACATGCAGGGCCTCGTCGGCGTGGTGTGCATCCTGGGTCTGGCGTTCGCGCTCTCGTCGAGCCGGCGATCGATCCGCCTGCGCACGGTGGGCGGCGCGCTCGCGCTGCAGATCGTGATCGCACTGCTGGTCTTCAACGTGCCGCCAGCCACCACCGCGATGCGCTGGCTGGCCGAGGGCGTCACGCAACTCCTCCAACTGAGCGAAGAGGGCTCGGTGTTCCTGTTCGGTGATCTGGCGCGGGCGGACGGGCCGGCGGGGTTCGTCTTCGCGTTCCGCGTGCTCCCGATCCTCATTTTCCTCAGCTCGCTCGTGGCGGTGCTGTACCACCTCCGCGTGATGCAGATGCTCATCGCCGCGCTCGCGTTCGTGCTACGCCGCGCGCTCGGCGTCACCGGCCTGGAGTCGCTTGCCGTCGCGGCCAATGTCTTTCTCGGTCAGACCGAGGCGCCGCTGTGCATCAAGCCCTTTCTGC